>NC_019695.1:5112784-5413536 GCF_000317125.1 Chroococcidiopsis thermalis PCC 7203 | reverse complement strand
CATAACCGTTGACATCGGACTTAAACTTGACTCCTAGTTCTACAGCTTGAGTGTCAGAGTTAGCTGCGATAGCGGGAGTTGCTGTTTCATTCCAGAAGCTATACGAACTAGATATTGCGGTGGTAAAAGACCAACTGAAGTTAGCGGCTAGGGGATTGCCTGCTAAGTCTTGGACGCGAGGCTGGCTCGTCCCGCCGATGACGGTAGCAGTATACGTTCTGCCTGTGACTAACGAACTGCTCGGTTGCAATGTAGCGGTGCGGGTAGCTGCGTTGTAGGTGACGGTAGCAGGGACGATCGCATTAGTAGAATCTTTCAGTACGAAGGTATTTGCATTAATTGTTGCTGGATCTACCGTTTCGCTAAAGGTGGCTGTTACGCTCGATCCAATACCAGCATTTGGCTCTCCGTTGCTGGGAGAAGTAGAACTGACGCTGGGTGGAGTCGTATCTGTAGTAGCGTTGGTGTATGTAGCAACGTAATTGCCGGTCGTAGCTGAGAACAAGGCGTACTCAATACCTTTGATTTGCTGGGTTGTGTAACTCACGGGGCTACCGTTAAGCGTAATGCTGGCAACTGTTCCAACAGCCGATCGCACTGGTAACATTGCTTGTAGCCCTCTTGTGCCTGTACCTGGCGCGATCGCAAAGCTTAAAGTATTGTTATTCCATACCAACGAGCTGAATGAAGAATTATTGCGACCGTCCAGCCAGTTCAACATTTGACGGGCAGAAACAATCGGTACACCACGGGCTTGTGCTGAGGTAACGACCGCATCTGACACGGATGAAGTATTGCTATCAGTATGGGCGTTGACAGTAAAAACACCGTAATATCCCTCCGCTCCTAGTGCGCGATCGAGTAGAGTATTAACTGTGAAAGGATATGTTTGTCCCGACTCATCGGTGATCTGTGTAGTTGCTTGATAGACATCAATGAGTGTCCCGTTCAGGTCTGCAAAGCGCATCGGCATACCACTTCCAGTGAAGAAACCTGGGCGATTACCTACCCAATTCGGGGGCCAGAAATAGTAGTTAGTATCGAGCCGTATTCCTTGACTCAGTTCCACTTTGGACGCGGTAGCCCAGTCACTCCAAACACCACAATGATGGCGTTGGCTAGGTGAGGCGGGTACGCTGGGAAAACGGGTACTCCATGCACTCAGTTGTTGTGTATAGAAGTTTTGAAGCGAAGTAGGTGTATAGTTCGCACAGTTTGTGTTGACATGTAACCCGACTTCAAAACCATCAGCAGTGAAAGCGGCTGCCTGTGCATCGCTTATTGGTGTATTGGGATAAATATATGAAGTGCCGCGAACGCATTCCCAATCTTCTACAGAGCAACCAGCCGGACTCATGGTTTTGTATTGGTTGAACCGACCTACTGTTCCTCCATTACCGTGGTCGTCCCCAGTCATCAGCACAACTGCTTTCTTCCCATGTGGAAAATACCAGAAACGGGGTAGGGGTTTTTTATCCAGGTTCATATTCAGAATTAAGTTGGCTAGCAAGCGCTGTTGTTCGTCAGCTTGCGGGATAGCAACCTTATTCATATCGATCCAGTCTGGCTGAGGATCGTTACTTGCCGCACCAAAAAACATGTCATTGGCGCGAATTGGTGAGAAACCATCCCGCTCCTGTCCAGCCCAGGCGGGATTTCCTTGACGGGTGTAGACGACCGAACGCGCTAAGTCATAAGTAAATGCAGCAACCTGACCGCCACTATTGCCAACACTACGCAGTGTTACCCCTGGGTTAGAAGTTGCAGTCGTTGCATTTGTATAAAGATTGGCGATACTGGTAGCACCGTTAAGAGTGTAGCGATCGGCAGTGTCGTGGAACTGGATAGTTTGGTTAACAATGCCACTACCAGGGGCTTTTGACGTGTCTACAAGTAAGTAACCGTTTGAGAGTGTGGAGGCTGTATCAGTAAGACCAAGCAAACTACTGAGCTGCTTGTCAGGACGCATTGCGATCAAATTGCCACCACTAGCTGCCCAGTTACTAAACATGGTCACTTGAGAGGGGTTTAGGGTCATCCTTGCCAAAATGACTACATCATAGTTAGCAAGCATCTCTGAGGAAACTAAGGAAATATCGCTGACATTGAATGTATTCAGTCCTTCATTTCGCAAAATTTCGGCATAGTAGTTGCTGAAAGGGTCGGAAGTAGTTGTGATGACTAGGATCGATCCGCCTGGTTCTGTATTGGGTGATGTCGCAGCAACAGCAGCTGATGTTTGTAACCCTGGTAAGGGCAGTGTCGTCATGAGTACAGATGCTTGACCCGCGCTCAGAAGAAATGTGCATAAAGATAGCGTGAAATACTTGAGATGTCGTTTCATTGGAACCTTACCAAATTACAAATATGAATAGAGATAAATAGGAGTAAATAGAAATTTTGGTTTGTTCTTTCATTAGCTTGCACGGCAAAATTTGCCTACTTAGTAGGCATTTAATGCTAGTTCGATTGCGGACTTTAAACCAAAAGCTAATTGAGATATCGTTGAAGATAATTCAGTACTTACAACTTCCTCATCTTTAACTTAGAATTCCTGTATTTAAAGGAGCTAGTGAGAGTACTAAACTACTGGTTAGCAATAGATATATAATGCTTCTTGCGACGATCACTAATGCAATTTATTAATTCAGAAACCTTATTTCTACGCTTTCAAACTATTTGTTTTTCTTTCGTCTAACTGTGCTGAGAAAGCCCTGTTAATGATTCTGCGATCGCGTAAATAAACTTCATGCAAACTATAAAGAGATAAATGTATTGAGAAGATGGCAACCTTGTTGCGTCCGCAGGCGATCTAGTACTTCCTTACGGAAGTCAATAGTTTGAAATTATAGAGGTATATTTTTTATCTAAAATAGAAAATTATCATTTCCGTCTTCAGTGTTTTTACTACTAGTGATAGTTACATTAAATACTAAAAAACTAGCTTTCAAAGCAAAAAACGGTGAAGAAACACAGCTAAATGTTAAATAAACTGTAAAGAAAGTAGCTTGGTAGGTCGTACGAGTTCGGTTGTATAAAGGGATTGGGGGAAAAGACATAACATTATGGAAGCGTAGTAAATTCCATAGATTTCACGGATAGGTGCGCTAACGTTGGTCATACGTGTTTGGTCAGCACGCGAGACGTGGATTTAAATCCAAGATCCGATTCACCAATGTTGCTGACTGTATAAATCCGATTTATAGGGTTATCAATACATGGATGCTAAATGCACTAGCTACGATCGCTACTAACTTGTACTTCGATGCAGCGATCGTGCAGCAATTCTGTAGGCTAGGACTTTATTGAGATATATACAATTCAGTTGCCGTACATTTACTTAAGTAGATTTACGGTTGCGATCGCGCCAGATAGAATTATCAGTAAAATTGCGGTTGGACACGCGGAAAAGAAAGAATTACAGTTTATTCGTAAATCGAGCGAGTAAGGACTAAATCAACGATTTCGTTCAATACGTAAGTCACTTACATCTGAAGTATATATCTCTGCGAGATTTTCAATCTCTACGACTTCAATGTATATAGCTTTAGTAAATATAGCTTGTGTAGAGACGTTAAATGTAACTTCTCTACACAAGAAACATTCACAAATTAATTTGGATGGCTATAAGTAGTTGAAATAACTGAAAAATATTAAATTATTCTCCTTGTTTCAAGGGTAAACCAGGCTTTTTTATACTAGAAATCAGAAATTTTTTAAAGAGCAAAAAGGCATAATTTTGAATGAAGAAATTATTGGTAACTGGATCGTCGGGACTTATTGGATCTGAAGTTTGCCTACATTTTGCGAGTCAAGGTTGGGCAATTCATGGTGTTGATAACAATCAAAGAGCTGTTTTCTTTGGACCTCAAGGAGATACTCGCTGGAATCAACAGCGCTTGGAATCTCTGATTAAAGGCTTCGTGCATCATGAAATAGATATTCGCGATCGCCAACGAGTTTTGGATCTGATTGAAAGCCTCAGACCAGAGGCGATCGTGCATACAGCAGCACAACCCAGTCACGACCGAGCAGCGGCAATTCCTTTCGATGACTTTGATACCAATGCAGTAGGAACGCTAAATCTGTTGGAGGCAACGCGCCAATTTGTGCCGGAAGCTCCTTTCGTACATTTATCTACTAACAAAGTGTACGGAGATGCACCGAATGAGATTGCCATGATAGAGTTAGAAACCCGATGGGAATATGCCGAGCCAACTTATCAGTATGGTATTCCTGAATCGTTCCGCATTGACCAATCGAAGCATTCTCTTTTTGGTGCTTCTAAAGTTGCCGCTGATGTCATGGTTCAAGAGTACGGTCGATATTTTGGACTCAAAACTTGCTGCCTGCGGGGTGGATGTTTGACAGGACCTAACCATAGTGGTGTAGAACTGCATGGATTTCTCAGTTACTTAGTGAAATGTAATTTAGAAAATCGCACGTACAAAGTTTTCGGATATAAGGGAAAACAAGTACGAGATAATATTCACTCCTATGATGTTGCCCGTTTCATCGAAGAGTTTATCCAAGCACCTCGTTGTGGTGAAGTGTACAACTTAGGTGGTGGCAAGGATAACACTTGCTCCATTTTAGAAGCTTTCGAGCTTGTGACTTCTTTAACTCACAAAAAGATGCAGTACGAGTATGTAGATAAAAATCGCGAAGGAGATCATATTTGCTACTACAGCGATCTCCGTAAAATGCAGAATCACTACTCTAATTGGTCTATTACAAAACCCTTGAAATTAATATTTTCGGAAATTGTCACGACTTGGACAACAAGACTTAAAGAGGTCGCATAGCTCGGATTATGGTTGACAATCTACCGCGCATTTTATTAGTTACTGAAGCGACTTTAAGTCAAGAAGGCAAGGGAGTTAATCGAACTCTTGTCAATTTATTTGATAACTACCCTGCTGAATTACTGATGTTATTTTGTCCCGAACACGAATTAGAGTCTAACCCGACAAGTTCGCCATTCGATCGCCAAGTACTTTCCTTTGCTGGACATCGTTTACCCATAGTACACAATCGATTAGGAAAGTCTCTTAATTCTTTAATCAATTGGATAAATCTACAACTACTCGACTGGTTTCCAATTTCAAATTTACAAAAACTAGAGGAATTCGATCCAGAAATTATTTTAATTTGTCCAGTTACGTCTTTATGTTTGCTAATGGGTTATAAGTTAACTCAACACTTTCACTGTCCATCCTTAATTTACTTCATGGATGATTGGATAGCGATCGATAACTCGCGATGGTTGTCGAACAGCGTTCAAAAAACGGCTAATCAACTTTTAAAACAGGCAGATGGTTGGTTAATGATTAGCGAACAATTACAAACTGAACTATCAAATCGCTATCAGATAAAACCTCAAAGTTCGCTAATCGTTCATAACCCTGTTGACTTATCAGACAAACAGCCACCTGATACAGCAAGAACTCATGAAGGTACATTTAAAGTTGTCTATGCTGGCTCCATTTGGTCAATGCACTACGATGCATTGGCAGCGATCGCTGAAGCAATTTATCAACTTAGATGCGATGGAAAAGATATTGAGTTAATCTTGCATACAGATAAGTCTTTCTGGAATCTATATCAAGAGAAATGGCAGCAGTGGCAAGTAACGTTTGGCGATCTAATTCCCTATCAAGAACTCAATTGCTATCTCAACAAGCACGCCGATATGCTGCTCGTTACCTCATCATTTTTACTTGAGAATGCACCTATGACTCGTTCTTCAGTGCAAACTAAATTGACTGACTATATGGCTGCTGGTAAACCAATTTTAGCTTGCGGTCCAGATTACTCTGCTTGCAATCAATTTCTGAAAAAATGGAATTGTGGACTCGTCTGTGAAACAAACCAAATTGCTGAAATTAAAAATTTCTTGCTCGTCGTTCTCGATAGACAAGATCTATGGCAAAAAATAGCAATTACAGCTTTTGAGGTTTTAAAAAGTAATTTTGATACGAAAGTAGTTAATCAAAAATTACAAGTATTTGTCAAAAATATTGTAGATCGAGCTGCGGAGAATAGCTGTGTAACCGAATCAATCTCATCTCCAAAACACCTTTCATTTTTCAAAGACGATCGAACGCTACTAAACTAAACAAATACTAGTTCTTTGAAAAGAGCGATCGCGGGTTGCCAACATACATAAAAATTATTTTCAGTGACCTCAACTAAGCTAATGATTAAAGTTTTTATTGTTTGCTCTGGTCTTGGACATGTGAAGCGTGGGTTTGAATCTTTTGCTCAAGAGTGTTTTATAACTTTATCAAAAGAATCAGAGTTAGACGTTACCCTATTTAAAGGAGGTGGAACTTCCCAAGAAAAAGAAATTAGTCTCTGGAATTTACCTCGTAATACCTGGGCGAACCTTCAAATCGGAAAATTAATTGGTAGAGATAGTTATCACATCGAACAAATCTCGTTTTTTTTAAGTCTTATACCTTATTTAATTAGCCAGCAACCAGATGTCATCTATTTTAGCGATGGTAACTTAGGCAACTTACTCTGGCATTGGCGGCGTTTGACTAAGCAGAAATATAAACTCTTGTTTTCTAATGGAGGTCCTATCTCTCCACCTTTTTCTCGTTGGGATCGCGTGCAACAAGTAGCTCCCATTCACCTTCAAGTAGCCTTGAATGCAGGAACTCCTGCTGAAAAACAGAGCTTGGTTCCATATGGGATTCACATAAATTATGAGTTTCAAGCACTGACATTTTCAGAACGGAAATCGCTGCGGTGTAAACTTGGATTGCCTGAAAATTGCCCCTTACTTCTTTCTGTAGGAGCAATCAATAAAACCCATAAACGCATGGACTACGTGATTCGAGAAGTCGCTAGTCTGCCTGAACCCCGTCCTTATCTGTTACTACTAGGGCAACAAGATACTGAATCAGCAGCAATTGTCAAGTTAGGTAATGAACTATTAGGCGTTGATAATTTTCAGATTCGTACTGTTGTTCATTATGAAATTGCAGATTACTACAAAATTGCCGATGCTTTTGTCTTAGCATCGCTTAGTGAAGGTTTACCAAGAGTGCTTTTAGAGGCATGTTCTTACGGATTACCTTGCCTAGCTCATGATTACGAAATTACACAATATGTAATAGGTCAAGAGGGATATTTAGCTAATTTTGAATTAGCTGGAAGTCTAGCAAGTTTAATTTCAAAAGTGTTAATAAGAGAGCAAGATGAATCCGATCGCCAGTTTATTCACCGTTCTGCATACGATCGCTTTAGCTGGGAGCGTTTGCGCCCAAATTATGTTGATATGATTCAGCGTTGTGTCGAAAGTACCGATCCAGTACGCGCGATCGCACATGCCAACTTCTCTCTGAAAAATTAGTTCAAACAGGAACAAAAATCATGCTTTTAGATAAAGTAAAACGTAGTATCACCTACAGATTTAATTACCAGGTTTCTCCAGTACTCTCACAAGTTATGAGTGGCATGAACCGAGGTAAACTGGGGCATGGTCCAAGACTGACTGACGCACAGCCACTCTTAGATTTAGGTATTTCTGTCGAGCAGGTAAGTTTTGATATTGAAGATTGTTGGAACTTTTGGCATAGCTTATGTCCTAAAAGTCAGCAGCTCGAACAATTAGTAAATTCTGAATCATTTTGGCAGAAACTTCCCCAGTATTATTTTACGTGGAAGTCTCTTCAAGCAATTTTAGAAAATCCTCAATCGGTCTACATTGATATTGCCTCTACTGTTAACAGCCCTTACCAGCAAATTATTAGTCTCTTAGCTAAAACTACTAATATTTACACGCAGGATTTAGTCTTTCCGCCAGGTATCAACGATCGCCAAATTGGTGGTTCGGCTGCTGAATTACCCCTGCCAGAAGCATCAGTTGATGCCATGACTTTGCACTGCGCCTTTGAACATTTTGAAGGTGATGCCGACACTGGTTTTGTACGAGAGGCAGGACGAGTATTACGCCCCGGAGGAAGAGTTTGTATTGTACCTCTTTATTTAGGAGAGTATGCCTTTGTGTTGTGCGATCCAGTCTGGGCATTTAATTTATGTGTCGATTCAGATACCGTCATCCACTTTTTACCAAGATGGGGCGAACGACATGGACGTTTTTACGATCCTGAGACATTACTGCAAAGGATCGTTGAGCCATCAACAGCAGCAGGATTGATAGTGCGTGTAATTCACTTTACTAACATTACTGAACTCGATCCTGATTGCTACACTCACTTCGGTCTGATTTTAGAAAAGCCATTATAAACTTCTGACTGTCTTTACTATGACTCAACTGCCATTTTTCTCTGTCATAGTTCCCACTTATCAACGCAATGACTTACTTGCGAAATGCTTGGATTGTCTAGCACCTGATATTCAAACTTTACCATTTGAGCAGTATGAAGTCATTGTTACCGATGATGGTTTCCAAACAACTGCACAGCAGATGATTCGCGAGTTTTATCCTTGGGCAAAATGGGTAGCTGGTTCCCGTAAAGGTCCAGCTGCTAACCGTAATAATGGGGCAAAATACGCCTGTGGTGAGTGGCTAGTTTTTACAGATGATGATTGTCTGCCAGATCCTCAGTGGTTAGCAGCCTATGCCCAAGCTAAGATAACTCAACAATCTTATCTCGTTTTTGAGGGGCGAACTTATGTCGATCGCCCAAGACAAAGCCTTGCCGAAACCTCACCTATTAACGAGACAGGTGGTTATTTATGGTCATGTAATTTTGCCGTACAAAAGCAACTCTTTGAGTCTCTATCTGGTTTTGACGAACGATTTCCCTACGCTGCAATGGAAGATGTAGATTTCAGATTAAGACTTTTAAAGAATGGATATAAGTTTTCTTTTGTGCCAGATGCTTCTGTATGCCATCCCTGGAGAGCAAAGGGAGGATGGAACAAAATCAAACAACATCGAGAATCAACATTTATTTACTTATCAATTCATGCAGAAGAATTGGTAAATATTAATTCGATGTATTATTTCTTGTTTGCTTTACGGAGTTTTGTCAATCAGACGGTTCCGGCAATTTTAAGATTTAATTTAAATGGAATTAACGAAGCTTTTTTAGAACATTTTGCCCACTTACAGATGAGCGTACTACTTTGGCAGTATAGATTCGCAAACGTGAAAACACTTAATAATAACTAAAAACAAAACTGTTTGAGATATGAAAACTATTACCCTTCAAAATCACTGGTTAGAAAGCTGGAAGCAAAGTTATTCATACGATTTACTAGAAATGTATGGGGAGACTAGCTATCGCGGATATAGTTATGCATACGCCCATCGATATAAACATACTTTAGAGCTAGTTCAGAAAGTTGCTCGACCAGGAGCAAAAGTTTTAGATGTAGCTGCTGCACAGGGAAACTTTAGTTTGGCTTTGGCAGAACTCGGCTATGAAGTTACCTGGAACGATTTACGAGAAGAATTAGTTGATTACGTCAAACTAAAATGGGAATATGGCACTATTCGCTACAAACCAGGAAATGTTTTCACATTAGGGTTTGATGCTGAATTTGATGTAATTTTAATTACTGAAGTTATCGAACACGTTGCTCATCCCGATCTATTTCTGAAGAAAATAGCTCAGATGGTGAAGCCTGGAGGTCACATAGTCATGAGTACGCCAAATGGCGAATATTTTCAAAATCGTCTACCTAAATTTTCGGATTTTCCCGATCCCAGCGAGTTTGAAGCAATCCAATTTCAGCCTAATTCAGACGGTCATATCTTTTTATTACATTTAGATGAGATAGAAAGCATAGTTCATCAAGCTGGATTATCGATTCAAGAGACAAGAATTTTTACAAATCCACTAACTAACGGTCATATCAAACTAGGAAAATTATTAAATTTTCTTACTCCTAGTTGGGTTGATACTTGTGAAAACTTGACGCAATCTTTGCCCTTAGTCTTGCGTAAAAAAGTTCACACTGGAGTTGCTATTTTATTGACTCGTATAGCATAGTTTAAATTAGTGCAGCTACTTTAATGGATATCATTCAGATTGTTCCACGACTACCTCCAGCAATAGATGGCTTGGGAGATTATGCATTAAATCTGGCACGGCAGCTTTACAATGATTTCAATCTCAAAACTCATTTTGCGATTGGTGATGCTGCTTGGACTGGAAATACTCAAATTGAAGATTTTCTAATTAATTCAGTAGACGAGCGTTCCACCACAGCTTTACTATCCTTATTAGCGAGCAAACCAACTATAGTCTTATTACATTACGTCGGCTACGGTTATGCCAAGCGAGGGTGTCCGGTTTGGTTAGTTGAAGGCTTAGAACTTTGGAAAAGAAATACTCCTAACTCAAATTTAGTAACGATGTTCCATGAAGTTTATGCTTCTGGAAATTTACCCTGGACGAGTTCTTTTTGGTTATCTGGACAGCAAAGAAATTTAGCAACTCGTTTAGCAAAACTGAGCGATCGCTGCTTGACAAGTAATCAAAATTATGCGGAGATTCTATATCAGTTAAGTCAGGGAAAACAGACTCAAATTCCCACACTACCCGTCTTTTCTAATGTAGGCGAACCAAAGCAAGTACCACCCCTGCTAGAGCGTTCTCGACGCTTAGTATTGTTCGGTAGTCCTAGCATTCGCAAAAGAGCTTATCGTCAATCTTTAAAAGAAATTAGTCAAGCGTGTCGGTTATTCGGCATTCAAGAAATCTTGGATATCGGAGCGCCAACAGATTTAGAACTATCTTCAATTCAAGGTATTCCAATAGTGGAAACAGGTAAACTATCTGCTGCTGAAATTAGTCATATTCTTTTGAACTCCTTCGCAGGATTCTTTAATTACCATCTAGAATATTTAGCCAAATCTGGTATATTTGCAGCTTACTGCGCTCATGGAATGTTAACTGTGAGTCCTAGAGTTTATACATCATTACAAGATGGCATAGAACCGGGAAAACATTACTGGGTTCTCAGCGATCGCCTCACAGAAATAACAGATTTCGTCGAGTCGCAGGCGATCGCGAGTCATGCCTACACCTGGTATCAGTCTCACAATTTATCAGTCCAGACTCAGAACTTTGTCACACATGTATTGGGTAATGTATGCACAAAACTAGGATGACTTTGCTCAATACATCAAAGCAAATTGTCAAGGTATATTTACATATTCTTAAGAGGACTATCGCGTGAAATTGGTAATTGCTGCGATCGCTATTTTATCTATTTTTGGGATCTCGGCATTGAATTGGCGTAACTCTGTTAAAGCTGTGTTCTTCATTCTTGTGATTGAGGGTGCATTGCGTAAATGGGTTTTACCTCAAGCAAGCGACACAATTTATTTTTTAAAAGACTTAGTGCTTTTGGGAGCTTACCTGCAATACTATGTCTTCTCAACGAGAAGATTTTCACTTCAAAATCGCCCTATTTCTATCCTAATTATTTTTGCAAGCATATGGTGTGTATTGCAAGTCTTTAATCCCAGTTTAGGTTCACCACTAGTAGGTCTTTTTGGACTCAGAGGATATATCTTTTATATTCCTTTAATGTGGATGCTACCAACTCTATTTCAATCGGAGCAAGATTTATATAAATTTTTGCGTTCTCATCTTTTATTAGTCATTCCTGTAGGTTTTTTAGGTATTGCTCAGTTCTTTAGTCCTGCTACTAGTCCAATCAACGTATATGCTCCCAGTCAATTGAAAGAAGTAGCTACATTTGGAGTTGCAGGAGCAACCCAAATTGTTCGCGTCACAGGCACATTTTCCTACATAGACGGTTATGCAGTATATCTATTAATCTGCTTTGGCTTACTGATTTCTCTCCTCTCACTCTCCCAACCACCTTTCTGGAAATGGGTTTCTATTTTTGAACTAATTCTGGTAACTGTTAACTCTTGTATGACTGGCTCTCGTAGCGTTGTTTTTGCCTTATTATTATTTTTTGTTAGTTTCATAACTGTTAAAGGATTTACTCAGCCTGAAAAGAGTATATCTCTGCTCAGTAAATTTTTATTACCAGCTATATGTATTTCTCTAGTCTCTTTTATCTGGTTTAAACCCGCAATTGATGCCTTCTTGTTACGGACAAATTCTAATCAAGATGTGACGGCACGCATTACGGCAACTTTTACCCAACCTTTCGAGTTTATTCAATATAAAGGACTCGACGGCTACGGCACTGGAGCAACCCAACCGGGGAGTCAAGCCCTGCGCCGATCGCTAAATTTACCAGATGGCGCAACCATTCCAACTTACTTTGAAGAAGAACCAGGCAGAATAGTTTTGGAGTTAGGTCCGATTGGGTTTTTTCTGTGGTACGGACTTAGATTGAGTCTTCTCATTGCACTTTTACGAGTTTTCTGTCAGTTAAAGAAACCATTCTTGCGTCAATTAGCACTGACAGCATTACTGATCCAGACACTTGCAATCTACGACCAGCTAGTAACTCAACCTACCTTTTTGGCTTACTACTGGTTTTTGAGTGGCTTTATCTTTCTCTTACCTCAATTAGAGTCGATAGAAAATTGGTATCGAGAACAACAATTATTGCAACAACACAATGTCTCATCCGCGTATCTCCCTGATTCACCCTACCAGTAATCCCTTTGCCCGCAATGCCGCACTAGCTTTGGGAGAAGCTAACTTACTCCAAGAAGCGATCACGACAATTGCCTACAATCCCAAGGGAGTTTTATCGCGCTACTTAAATTTACTACCGCAGAAAATTAGCACTCGCGTGGCGCTGGAATTAGGTAGGAGGGCGTGGACTGCGCCTGTAAATGTACCAATGCGATCGCACCCTTGGCAAGAAGCCATACGTTTAGCATTAGTCAAAACTAAATTAAGTCATTTGCTGAACTTAGGTCGTCAAGGACCGATCGATTGGGTGTATACCTCTCTCGATCGCCACGTTTCCCAACATCATTTACAAAATCTAGATGCAGTTTATGCTTACGAAGATGGTGCGGCGATCGCGTTTGAAGTTGCTAAACAACGCGGGATTCTCTGCTTGTACGATCTCCCGATTCCCTTCTATCGCATGAGTCGAGATCTCCAAGCCCAAGAAGCCGAACGTTTTCCAGAACTAGCGCCAGCACTACAAGCAGTCAAGGAGCCTGCATGGAAGATCGAGCGCAAGGAACGGGAAATTCAACTGGCAGACCACGTATTTGTTGCATCTTCCATCACCCAGCGATCGCTGTTAGATGTGGGTGTCAAACCAGAAAAAATTAGTGTCATTCCCTACGGCGCACCAATTGATTATTTCCACCCGCAAACTAAAACTGACAAACTGTTTCGCGCTCTGTTTGTCGGTCGCGTCGGACCTCGCAAGGGCTTTCATTACTTATTACAAGCTTGGCAAGAACTACACCTACCCGATGCCGAACTCTTAGCGATCGGGATTAACGAGTTTCCTAATAACTGGCTGACTCAATATCAAGATATTTTTCGCTACATTCCATCTCTGCCTCATGCGGCGTTGAACGAATATTACAGTACCGCAAGTGTCTTTGTTTTTCCCTCGCTTGTAGAAGGATTTGGACTCGTACTACTAGAGGCAATGGCTTGTGGAATTCCCGTCATCACGACACCCAATACTGCTGGTCCAGATATTCTGACAGACGGGGTAGAAGGCTTCATTGTCCCGATTCGCGATGTCGCAGCTCTAAAGGAAAAGCTGGAATGGTGTTATTCCCACCCAGAAGAATTAGCCCAAATGGGAAAAGCGGCTCGTCAAAAAGCCGAGCAATTAACGTGGGGATTGTATCGACAGCAATTAGCCAGTCGCGTCCAGGAGCTGTTATGCCAGAATTAGCAGGTCGAACTAACTGTCACTTGTGGTTTCCGAATATTTTTGAATTTAAAGGCGGAATTCAAGTCTATTCGGCTTTCTTGCTCGATGCCTTAGAAAGCTTATATCCGAATTGGCACTACCAGGTTTTTCTCAAGCACGACACTCGATCGCCATCCGATCTGGCGCGATCGCGCCATACTCAGTTTCACTGTACTGGTGCTTTACCTTTGCCATTGCGAACATTTGGCTTTGCCGCTCAGATCTGTGGAGCAGGACTGCGACAGCGACCGAGTTTAGCGATCGCCACTCACCTGAATTTTACAGTTGCAGCCTATTGGTTGAAACAACTAACTGGTATGCGTTACTGGGCGATCGCTCACGGTGTAGAAGCCTGGGATATTCACAAACCTGCTTTACAAAAAGCGTTGCACCATGCCGATCGCATTCTTGCTGTTAGTAGCTATACACGCGATCGCTTGCTCAAAGAGCAAAATCTCGATCCGGCAAAAGTCTCGCTTTTACCCAACACTTTTGATGCGGATCGCTTTAAAATTCAACCAAAGCCGCAATACTTACTAGAGCGTTACGGACTGACACCAGAACAACCAGTCATTCTGACTGTCGCTCGGTTAGATTGCCGCGAACGTTACAAAGGATACGACCAAATTCTGCAAGCCTTGCCTGAGATTCGCTGTCAGATTCCTGGCGTTCGTTATCTGATCGCTGGTAAGGGTAGCGATCGCGATCGGATCGAACAGTTAATCGCGAAACTCGATTTAAAAGATTGTGTAACCTTAGCTGGATTTATTCCCGATGTCGAACTGGGCGATCACTATAACTTGTGTGATGTCTTTGCCATGCCAAGTAAAGGTGAGGGATTTGGCATTGTATATCTAGAATCTCTAGCCTGTGGCAAACCCACTTTAGGAGGAGATCGAGATGGAGCCATTGATGCCCTTTGTCATGGAGAACTAGGGGCATTAGTCGATCCAGACGATACAAACGCGATCGCCCGAACTTTAATTCAGATTTTGCAAGGCACTTATTCGCATCCAATTATTTATCAACCTGAAGTTTTAAGACAGAAAGTTATTGATACTTTCGGATTCGAGCAATTTAAACAAACGATGGATAACTTAATTAAATTCAATTTGAGCAGTCAATGAAAGTTTTACATGTTATTCCTTCGATCGATCCTGCTTTGGGTGGACCAACTCAGGTTGTCCTTAATCTAGTTAGGGCTTTGCGCGAAAATGGAATTGATGCCGAAATTGCCACCACGAACGATCGCGGTTCAGAACTGTTAGACGTGCCGCTCCATCAGCGGGTTGAGTACGAGCAAGTCCCAATTTGGTTTTTTCCACGTTTTTCACCACCACTTAAAGAGTTTATTTTTTCGGCAGCTTTGACTCGTTGGCTTTGGCAACACGCCCGAGATTACGATTTGATCGAAACTCACTATCTTTTTTCCTATGCACCCGCTTGCGCTGCCCTAATTGCCAGGTTGCAAGGAATTCCCTACACCATGCGTACTATGGGACAGTTAACGCCTTGGGCTTTGTCTCAAAGTTGGTTGAAAAAACAGATATATTCATTTCTGATCGAGCGTCACAATCTCAATTGTGCCGAAATGATTCATTGCACTGCTCCAGGCGAAGCCCAGGATGTGAGAAAATTTGGCATTCAAACACCTAGTTTTACTTTGCCTTTAGGAGTCGATCGCCCAGTAGAACTACCTGATGCTAAGCAAAAGCTATACGAAACTTACGGTATACCTACCACTACACCAGTTGTCCTATTCTTGTCGCGACTTCACCCTAAAAAACGCCCAGATTTGTTAATTCAAGCCCTCAGCCAGCTAGCAGCTCAGAATCACAACTTTCATCTGATTTTGGCAGGTTCGGGAGAGCCGCAGTACCTCAACTACTTGACTGACTTAGTATCATCCCTCGGACTTTCTCCGCGTACATCCATCACTGGCTTCGTTATGGGTCGAGATAAAGATCTCCTCCTACAAGCCTCCGATCTTTTTGTCTTGCCGTCCTTCTCCGAAAATTTTGGGATTGCCGTAGCAGAAGCAATGGTAGTAGGGCTACCAGTTGTTGTGACTCCCGACATCCAAATTTCACCAGAAATTGCCGCAGCCTCGGCTGGGCTAGTTGTTGAAGGTCAAATCGCACCCTTAACAAATGCGATCGCACAACTACTATCATCTCCAGAACTCCGGCAGCAATTAGGAGAGAATGGTCGGCTGTTGGCAAGTCAACAGTATTCTTGGCAAGCGATCGCCCAGAATCTGATCTCGATTTACACGGCGGCGATCGAGCGACAACCAATTCCTACAACCTTCTCAAACCCAGAGAATTTTGTCACGCTGCCATAAGCGGCAACACGCATGGATATAACGTCAACAATGTCAAGAGTAAAAACTACCAGTTCGAGCAAAAACCAGCGCTTTCAGTACAAGAGATGCCGTTTTGTCTGTTTGTCAACTGCTGCTGTGTTATTCGTACTGTTCGGGATTATTCCTCTGCGACTAGCAATTGCTTTAGAGCGATCGCCGCTGCCCCAAGCAATTATTGCTTTAGGTGGCGATCCGAGGCGCGAATCTTTCGCTGTTGACTTTGCATTACGGCATCCACCTTTAGAAATCTGGATTTCTTCCCCTTATCTCAAAGCCTTCAATCTTCCAGATCCGAGTAGCTCTAGATCGCGAATACATATCGATCGCCGCGCTGTCGATACCGTAACTAACTTTACCTCTCTTGTTGCCGAGTTCAAACAACGGTATTTTCAACATGTTTACTTAATTACATCCGATTTTCACATGGCAAGAGCAAAGGCGATCGCCTTCTTTGTCTTTGGCAGCCAGGGGATTGCTGTAACTCCTATATCAGTTCCATCAAACCAACAACCTGAATCCTGGTTTCATATTAGTCGTGATGTTTGTCGTACTTGGTTATGGATGTTTACAGGTCGTACTGGAGCTAGCCTTAAATCTGAAATTTAAGATCGATAGTGGAATTACATGTATCTAGATCGTTACACCCTCGGTACTTACACTCCTGGCGCTCCCGTGTGGAAACAACTCCTGTGGTATTTTCTCGGAGAGCCTTTATTTCGCACTTATTGGCTACCTATCTCTCAGTTAAAAGTCTGGATACTACGTAGTTTTGGTGCTACAGTTGGTCGCTCTGTCTGTATTAAGCCTGGAGTGCGGGTAAAGTTTCCTTGGCGGCTAACTGTAGGTGATTGCGTGTGGATTGGAGAAAATGCTTGGCTCGACAATGTTGCGCCGATCGCCATTGAAAGCCATGTCTGTATTTCTCAGGGTGTTTATCTGTGTACTGGCAATCACGACTGGAGTGCTTCTGACTTCAAGCTGATCCCAGCCCCAATTCACATCGAGCAGAGTAGTTGGATTGCGGCGCGGGCGACGATTGGTCCTGGTGTCACTGTCGGTAAAGGCGCGGTGTTGAGTCTCGGAAGCGTAGCAGGGCGATCGCTTCAGCCCATGACAATTTACGCGGGCAATCCCGCACAACCAATCAAACAACGAGCAATTTGCGATCGGTAAATTTATCAGCTCGGTAATATTGCCAAAATTCGACCTATGAAAAATTAATAATTTTTCTATTTTCTAGATAAACATCTCGATATCTTTTTGGTTCTTACTTTTTGAAATATACGTAAGGTGCGTTAGCATGATGGCGTAACGCAATACTCTAAGTCTGTGGTGTGTGACGCGACTAGAAAATTTTGGGTTATTTGCAGCAGATTTAGAATTAGTATAGACACTTAAATTTCAGTATTTTTACTGAAAAAACTAAGAAGATTGTTAAACTCTAATTGAATTCTCAGTAAAACCACACTTGGACATAAAGCTAGGTCAAAGTTAGATTTTTTCAAGTTCGATCGTGTAAAGCTACCTTACATTACCTAGCGAAATAGCCTTTTGAGTTAAGAGAGAATTTTAATTTTATTAAATAGTCTTTTGTGTAGCTTTGCCTTTCACTTAAATTGAGTGCTTTTCCTTTGCACTCCTCACTGTTTAAACAAAATCATCGCATTGGCAGAGGTAGGCAGAGCTTCAGATGCTAGATAAATACGTACAGCAAGAGCAAATTGAAAAACTCAAAATATTTTTGCCGGCTCAGAGCAAAAGTAAAGAACTCGCACCTTCTTTCAACTTAAATATTATTACGCAATTTTATCCACCAGACTATGCTGCTACAGGGCAACTCATTGAAGAACTAGCACTGAATTTAGGACAACTAGGGATTCAAGTAAGGGTTTTTACCGGACAGCCAGGATATGCATTTAAAAAAAATGCGGCTCCTAGTATAGAACGTTCTGAAAAAATTCTGATTCGGCGATCGCGAACTTCTCGAATGTGGAATGCACGGATTCGAGGCAAAGCCATTAATGGTTGCCTGTTCTTTTTCCGAGCTATCTTACACTTATTAAATAAAAAGAACCGTGGAGATCTCCTACTTCTAACCACTGCACCAGCCTTTTTACCAATCGTCGGCTACATAGCCAAACTATTATTTGGGATTCCTTACGTTTGTTTAATGTACGATTTATATCCTGACGTTGCAATTGAGCTAGATATTTTCTCTAGGAAAAATTGGTTAGTAAAATGGTGGAGATTACTCAATAGAAAAGTTTGGCGCAACTCAGAAAAAATAATTGTTCTCAGCTCAACCATGCGAGAGAAAGTTTTATCTCACTCTCCCGAAATGAGTGACAAAATTGTAGTCATTCATAATTGGGCTAATCCCAACTGGATTGTACCGCTAGAAAAAGAAAATAATTGGTTTGCGCAAAAGTACGAATTGGTCAATACTTTCACCGTGCAGTACTCTGGCAACATGGGTCGCTGTCACGAACTAGAGACAATTCTAGAAGCAGCTAGACAATTGCAAGACGAACCAATTCAGTTTGTTTTTATTGGCGGAGGAGCAAAATTTCAATCTAGTTTTGAATGTGTCAAAAAACTAGGTTTAAATAATTGTCGCTTCTTGCCCTATCAAGATAAACAAGACTTACCATATTCGCTAACAGCTTGCGATTTATCTTTGGTCAGTATTAGTCCCAAAATGGAAGGAATTGTCGCCCCGAGCAAGCTCTATGGCATTCTCGCAGCTGGTCGTCCCGTCGCTGCTATTTGCGAAACCCATTCCTATTTACGGCATCTCTTAAGAGAAAGCGGTTGCGGTGCTGCTTTTAATTCAGGTGATGCCAGTGGTTTAGTTCAGTTTATTCGCCGTCTAAAGAGCGATCGCGAACTCGTTAAACAAATGGGAATGGCAGGTCGGCAATATCTCCAATTCAATTTCACGCCAGAAATTATTGCCAAACAGTACTCAAATGTATTACAACAAGCATTTCTAACAGCAAAAAGACGAGTTGTTCGTTCTAGAAATAAGAGCGTGGAAGCCGTGACAGAAGAAAGCTAAAGCTCACCAGCAGGGCTATTCCTGTTTTTTCCTTCATCAACTGCCTAATAACGACATAAATATGGAAGAGCAATATCGAACTCAGCATTTAGCAACAGAAAGAAATGGTAAGTATTCGCAGATGTCATTGCCATCCTATGTTGCACATTACTCAGAGTTACCTCAGGCAGAAGAATGGAGTTTGTCTCAGCTTCTGGCAGTTGTACGTCGTCGAGCGCCGATTATCGCTAGTGTAGCGATCGCTTGCTGCGTGACTACCTGGGTATGGACATTAACTCAACCAGCCAAGTATGAAGGAAAATTATCGGTATTGGTAGAGCCAGTCAAGGCTGAAAATAAATTATCGGGATTATCGAACGTTCCAGTTGTGAATGCTAGCCCAAAAGGGCAAGAATCTTTGGATTACAGTACACAGATTATTGTTTTGCGTAGCCCCGAAATTCTAATTCCTATCGCTAAAAATATTTCTGTGCGGTATCCAGATATTAATTATGCTTCTTTACTAGAAGGCTTGAAGGTTTCTCGCTATCAAGAAACAAAAATTTTAGAAGTTAGCTATCGAGATTCCGATCCCCAGAAAATTCAATTTGTTTTAGAACAGCTAGCTAAAGGATATTTAAAATACAGCTTACAGGAGCAGCAAACAAATCTACGCCAGGGAATTCAGTTTGTTAATACTCAGTTACCTCAATTGCAAGCACGAGTCAACAGCTTGCAATTGCAATTACAAAGATTTAGAGAACAATACAGCTTATTTTCTCCCGAAGAAAAAACAGGACAGCTATTTGAAAAATATAGCACTTTAGAATTTCAGAAATTAGAGATTCAAAAAGATTTAGCGGAAGCTCAAAAACTCTACAATGCCTTACAAAGTAAATCTGGCACTAAGTTAGCGCTAGAACTAGAAGCAAAAGCTCGTCATGGGGTGGGAACTTTGCAGCAACAATCGACAGTTGACCACCCTCAAAAATCGCCAGCGATCGCGGCTATAGATGAATCCTCTACGCCCAGTCGTGCAATATCACCGCAAGCCCAGCAAGATGCTCCTCAATATCAGAGTTTACTCGCTCAGTTGCAGAATATAGATACTGAAATTGCCAAGAATGCAACTATTTATCGAGTAGATAGTCCGTACATTCAGTCGCTGAAACGGAAACGGGAAAGTCTGCTGCCACTATTACACAAAGAGGGAGTGCAGGCACTAGAAAATCAACGTGCGTCAGTATTAAGCCAACTTTCCATACTCCAAGTCAGAGCCGCCAAGAACGCCCAAGCACTCGATCGCTTAAATCGAGAAATCGACGGAATGCCAAATTTGGCACGTCGTTACACTGACTTACAGCGAGAGTTAGTTATTGCTACTGAAAGTTTGAACCGTTTTCTAGAAAGGCGGGAATCGCTGCAAATCGAAAATGCTCAAAAAGAGACTCCTTGGCAACTCATTTCACCACCTCAGTTACCTTCTATCCCGATATTTCCTAATATTCCACGATTCCTGATCTTAGGCACGGTAGCTAGTATCTTAGCTGGAATTGGAGCAGCGCTACTCGTGGAAAGGCTCGATAATGTGGTTCATTCACCCGATGAGTTGAAGGAAGCGACAAAGCTACCAATATTAGGTATAATTCCTTTCCATAAAAACCTAGCTAAGCATCTGGCAGATGGAGAAACGAATCAGAGGCAAGAGAACAGCAGGTCGCGTTCCCACAGAAATGCTTATGGCTATCACTATTTCCCTTTCTTAGAATCTTTCCGATCGCTGTATACTAACATCGGCTTTTTAGGTTCCGATACACCGATCCACTCTCTCGTCATCAGTTCTTCCGTCCATGCTGACGGTAAATCTACTATCTCAACTCACTTAGCCCAAGCAGCAGCAGCAATGGGACGCAGAGTGTTACTAGTCGATGCAGATCTACGTTTACCGCAGATTCATCACATTTTACATTTATCCAATGACACGGGATTGAGTAATGCAATAACAACTAACGTACCAGTTGCCGATTTAATTCAGCGATCGCCTGCCTGGGAGAACTTGTTTGTCTTAACCGCAGGTCAAATTCCTCCCGACCCTACCAAACTGTTATCCTCTCACAAGATGCGCAACATCATGGAGCAGTTGCGGCAGCAGTATGACTTAGTGATTTACGACACTCCACCACTTTTAGGTTTAGCAGATGCGAGTTTGCTGGCTCCTCTAACCGCAGGAATTGCGATCGTCACGCGGATGGGTAAAACTGACCGTGCGCTGCTAATGCAGACCCTCGATCAGTTAAAACTGTCTCGCACTCAAGTTTTAGGTGCAATTTGTAACGGGGTGAAAGATTACAAAGCTACAACTTCTTACCATCACTACTACTATCAACCTCGAACTCGGGTAGCAGAATAGTTTCATGTTGAATTTTAGATTTTAGGGTGTGCTACGTAGTTTACCGTGTAGAGACGTTACATGTAACGTCTCTATACGGACTATGTTAGAGTACCCTACTATTACTACCATTATGAGGAGCTAGAGCAATTAAATCTTCCACATTATGCAGTATGGTATTGCAAATGATATCGAGTGGTAGATCGCAAGAGTTGCGTCCGAAAGGTTCTTCAATTTCAGAACCAATTTGTTCGATACTTAATAAAATGAAACTCACAAAAGTAATAATGCTGCTAGTAAACCAATTTACCTCCTTCACAATTTCTAAGGGAATAACAAGGCAATAGACAAAAACTAAATTTTTTAAAATTAACGGATAAATTAAAGGTAGTGGTGTTTTTAAAATGCGTTCGCAGCCTCCTAAAATATCTACTAACTGGTCTACCAATTTTTGTAGCGACGTTAACTGATAAATATTCAAGCGATCGCGATCGTGTTGCTCTTGTAAATAATCTCCAACCCAAAAAGCAATTTGTAGGGGCGGATGGTTTGTATATTTCAATCGAAAGAACTGAGTTTCTGCTACTAAACCACTTAGCTCATCAGTGACGTGTTCGCCTCTTAAATGTAGTTTCATCGCCACGGCAAAAGCCACAATTAATCTAAGAGTGTACTCTTTTTGCGCCCGGTCTTGTGGTGTCTCCTCTTTGACACCAATCCATAAATCACGAGTTAAGTTGCGCACTGTATTCACTAAACTACCCCATAGCTTGCGCCCTTCCCAAAATTTTTCATGGGCTGTATTAGTACGAAAAACTAATAGTAAAGGTAAGCCAATATTGAAAATTAATACTGCTCGCGTAATTGCATCGCTCTCTTCTGGTATTGATACAGGAATGCCAAAACTATAAAGTACAGATATTAAAAAGCCATAACTACTTAAAACAAGTACCCAAGGCAAAACCCCAGGAAAAACAGCTTGAGTCAGGCGAAACACAATCTGAAACAAATTCAAGGTTTCTCCAGTATATAGCCGATACTTCTCCACAAATTTGCTATTGGCTTTTTTAGGTTTATCGCGGCGATCGGGCGGCTTTTGCTTAAGCTTGGATGGCGAAGATTGAGTTTGAGAATAAACTGTTACATTGCAATCTTTTAGCAAAAAACCTTTATCTGTCTTTGCACCCATTTGTCCGATAATTTTCGCCACCCACTGATGATAATTCTCCTGAGCTTGTTCTAGTTTTTTATAAACATGAGGTTTTAATGTTAGCGTAACTATTTGACCATCTAGATCGATTTCAAACTGCTTCCAGCCATTAGCAATAGTTCTCACACTATCTGGTAGGCGATCGATCTTGACAGTTAGTTCTAGCTTACCTGGTGTGGACATAGCTTTTTCAGTAGAGTGTGGGGATAAGTCAAAAGTCAAAAGTCAAAAGTCAAAATCAACTGATAACTGATAACTAGAATGCAACCGTAGCATCATGTTCTTTGTCTTCAGAATTGAAGCAATTTGTTTGCGGTGATGATGACTTTGCCGTTGGTGGTTGTTGCGCTGTTGTTGGAATACAGCCATCAAGATGCATGGCAATTTGGGCGATTTGAGCTAGTTTGCCATGTAATTGTGCTTGTTCCAAAGCAAAACCTACATCGATCGCGACTTGGGTATAGAAGTCAATTTCAGTTTGCTGCCATTCCCTGAAACCAAAGCATTGATGGGCAACTAACAAGCCAAATAGCTCATCTTGCATCAGGATAGGTGCTATGAGGCTACTCTTAACGGCAAAGCGCTCTAAATTATGAATGCAGCGATCGCTGAGTCCATCTGTGTAAACGTTGTTCACAGCACGAGCGTAACCAATTTGCTCGTATGCAGTGCGATCGTTCCGCCAGAAAGGATCGTCAAGACGATGATTTAAAGCTTGGGGTAAGCCAGGGGTGACTGATTCAGCTATAACTGTGCTACCGCGATCGCGATCGCAGCGATAAACTACCACGCGCTCGGTTTGTAGAGCAGATTTGAGTTCGTCTGTCACAGTTGTCAAAATATCCGACTGTACGAGCGATCGTCGCAACCGTAACGCTATTTGTTGCCGCATCTGTACTTGCTTGGCTGCTGTGGCTCGATACTCTAGCAGCGCTACCCGATCCAGTGCCAAGCCAATTTGAACGGCAATCTGCTCGAATAAATCGATTTCTGTTGGTTGCCAAGTACGGGGTGCAGTACACTGATGGGCAATGAGCGAACCTACCAGTTTACCGTTACTAACAATTGGTGCGACTAATTGAGCTTTGACGGCAAACTGTTCTAAGGCATCGATTCGATCTATCGTTAGTCCAGCAGTATGAATGTTGGCGATCGCTCGTACTCCCTGACGATCGCTCTGTTGAATCTCGCTTTCGTACCCATAAAAGCGATCGAGCGGATGATTTAGGGTTTGAGGCAAACCAGGAGCAACTGATTCTGCTACAACAATGCCGCTACCATCTGTAACAAAACGATAAACTAATACTCTATCTGCTTGAAATATCTGTCTCATTGTTTTGGTGACAGCATTAAACAGATCGGATGATGAGTGTGCTTGCTGCACTACCTGAGTCATTTGTTTTAATCTCTGGGCATACTCCACAGCAGATTGCCGCTCTTGTTGTGAGATCTTGTGTTGCAGGATCGAGCTGACTATAGTGGCAAGTTGTTTAAACAACTCGACCTCTTCTATCTGCCAGTGACGAGGTGCGTTGCAGTGATGGGCAATTAGCAAACCTAGCAGTCCATTGTCGCTTGTAATTGGTACGACTAAACTTGCTTTAACTGCAAGTTGTTCCAAAGTTTTGATGTGACACTCAGTCAAATCCGCAGCATAGATATTAGCGATCGCCCGTATCCGTCCGTCACTATATTGTCGTGCGTAATCTTCTCGGAAACAAGGATCGTCTATCCGGCAACCAATGGCGTTGGGAAACTGAGCAGTTACCGATTCTGCTACTATCGTGCCACTCCAATTGCGATCGAAACTATAGACGAGGACTCGATCGGTTTGGATTGCTTGTCTAATTTCTAACAGTAGGTTGTCTAAACAATCTTCGCAATTGAGCGATTGAATCGCAAGCGATAAAATTTTGTTGAGAATTTCTCGATCGCGCAAGTAAGTTTGCTTGCGCGATCGACTCGCTCCACAACTATTTGAAATATCAATATCGATAGACGATCTTCTAAAGTTACGATAGATATTACGATAGGTAAGACTGTACTTATCTGTAGCAGTTTTGGGAGCGAAGTCGAAGGAATTTGCCTCCATTTCATCAACCTCAAAAATTTCTCTATTACTAGAAAATACAAAACTTAACGTTCTCGTCAACAGTAGTTCGCTCAAAGCGTTAGTTCAATCTGTCTAGCACTACTAGCTACTATCTATACCTCTTTATTTTCTCTATTGTTGAAGAGAATTTCTAATTTTAGGGGCTATTTCTGCTAAATCGTGCAGTTTATAGTCTGTTAGCGAAGAAAAAAAAGATTGCTACAAAGCCTAGCTTGGCATAGCTTTTATTCGCATAGCCTTCCTGTCAAGGCAGTCTTGAGTTAGTCTTTTTGTATATTTAGCGTGACAAAGTTGCGATCGCATAGAACAATATAGCTAAATAGCTTACCTCGTTGAACTAAAATAGCTTCGGTGGTTTCCGTAGTAATTTGTGTATCAAAAGTATTTTGATGAAACTAAATTATCAAAATATTTATACGATCGATAAAAAGACAAAACTATCATTAAGAGCTACTCAGTTTATTTGGAGAAAATTTTACGAGTATTAAGTATTAAAAAATACTCTCCTTTCACAGTAACCCGAGCGGTCGTCAATCGATCGTCGGACATTAAAGTCATTTCGCGATCGCCGATCGCTGATGAGATACTTTTCTGCGATCGGTAAAAAGCTAAGAAGAATTCTTACCACAGACGTTACATGTAACGTCTCTACACTGACAACTGATAACTGTCATACAATTGACCGTTAGCTATCTTTATGTTAGGAATAGCTACTTGTGCTAATGCACCCAAATTCCTGCTCGATCCTGACTCCTGCTGTGAAACGAAAATTTTGTTTGCTGCCAACTTCAGCATTATTATGGTTGCTAACTACAGCACCGTGGCTGACGTTCACTGCTGCTAATGCTCAACTTCAAGCGCCTGTAACCCCACCTGTTACGCCATCATCCGTACCGCAAAATACCCCCAGCCGTTCCACCACACCAAATGGGCTACTTGCAGCAGGCGATCGCATCTCCTTGAACGGTCGCATTCTATCCGCAGCTTGGCGACAGTGGGAAGCGCAGCCAGCCACAAATAGGATTCAAACGGCAATTAGCGATGTAGGATTGATGCAACTGGGCGTAGACTTACTGAATACTCAGGATGTAACCCGACAACCGATTCGGTGGTTTACGACTCCTGATACTCCACCACTCGTCTCAAGCATCTGGCACAGTGGCGCGTATCGTTATTTAGATCTATCTCAATTAGCAGCAAAAGTAGGTTGGCAACTGCAAAGCGAAGGTGACGTTCTGCGGATTACTACGCCAGCTGCAAAGATTACAGGACTACGCCAGGGTAAACAAACTTGGGGCGATCGCTTGGTAGTAGATTTAGATCGCCCTACGCCCTGGCAGCTAACGCAACAGCCTCCAGTCACTAAACCAAAAGTGCCGCTTGCCGAACTCCCAGACGATCCAAAACAGCAATTACCATCTCAGGCAGTCTCTGCCCTCTCACCTCCATATCAACAATGGAAGATAGCAATCGACGCTGCGATAAATCCTGAATTAGCCCAGCAGTTAAACGCTAATCTAGCCATCCAATTGCCAAAACAGAGCCAGATTTCACCGACTCCTCTCGTTAAATTAGGCACGACTGCCAATCTCACCACGATCGATCTCAATTTACCTGTAGGCATCTTCCCCCGCGTCAGTACCCTTAGCCAACCCAACCGCATCATTATCGATTTGCGCCCCGATCCGATAGTGGAACGGAATATTTTGTGGGCTAGAGGCGTGCGTTGGCAACAAAAGTATATTAATTTAGGTCGCGATCGCTTTCCCGTGACATGGTTAGAAGTCAACCCCCGCACCACAGGACTAGCCCTTAGACCAATTTGGAGTGCAGTAAATTCTCTGATTGGGACTGCGCCGATTGTGACCACCGCTCAACGTTATACAGCTGCTGCTGCCATTAATGCTGGATTTTTCAACCGCAACAATAAATTACCCTTGGGAGCAATTCGTCGCGAGGGGCGCTGGCTGTCTAGTCCAATTCTCAACCGAGGCGCGATCGCTTGGAACGATGCCGGGCAATTTAAAATCGGTCGCTTGCAACGCCAAGAAACAGCGATCGCCTCTACGGGGCAAAGTTTGCCAATCGTCAATCTGAATAGCGGCTACATTCAAGCCGGAATTTCCCGTTATACCTCTGACTGGGGAACTACCTATACGCCCTTAACTAATAATGAAGCGATCGCGATCGTCCAAAATAATCAAGTTACCGCTAATCTGTCAGGCGGTTTAGCCGGAAAAACAGCCTTTCCCATTCCCCTCAACGGCTATTTACTTGCATTCAGGACTGGTAGTACTGCTAATCTACTACCTATTGGTACGCTGTTACGCTTGACCGATGGCACTGTTCCTAGCGAGTTTGCCCAATATCCTCACGCGATCGGTGCTGGACCATTATTAGTTCAAAACCGCCAAATCGTTCTTAACGCCAAAGCAGAAGGATTCAGTGATGCCTTCAGCCGCCAAACTGCCGTGCGTAGCGCTATTGGTGTCACGGCAACAGGTAATTTGCTCATTGCTACAGTTCACAACCGAGTTGGTGGGACTGGTTCTACTTTATGGGAAACTGCCAAGCTCTTGCAGCAAATGGGTAGTATTGATGCTCTCAATCTCGACGGAGGTAGTTCCACCAGCCTTTACTTAGGGGGACAACTCGTCAATCGCTCTCCTGTCACCGCAGCCCGCGTTCACAATGGGTTTGGCATTTTTCTAGAAACAGAAAGCAGAAAGCAGTGACCAGTTATCAGTGACTAGCTATCAGTTATCAGCGCTAATCATTGTCAACTACCAATTACCCATTACCCATTACCAACTACTAACTACCTTTTTTGATGAAGATTATTTAAAGCTTAACGACTAGTAAGTAAAGAATTGATGTAGCCCATACCAATCGGCAAGTTTACTGATGACACTCCTCGGAAGAAGTCTGCTATCTTGGGCTAAGGCTATACTCGACATATTATTGCTATTGCATTGCTATTGCTGCGGTTATTACTGTCACTGTCTTTTGCTTTGGTTCCTTTTATTTTTAATAGTGGATAACAATTATCAGGAGAAAAATTCATGGTTCAAACTCAAGAAACTTCCCAGGCTCACGCGCCTACTCTACCGATTCCTACCGCAGTTGCTCCTAAAAGCGTCGCCGCTACGGAATTACGTCCTTGGGGTTCTTTTACGGTATTAGAAGAAGGGCGCGGATACAAAATTAAGCGAATTGAAGTTAAACCAGGGCATCGCCTCAGCCTGCAAATGCATCACCACCGCAGCGAACACTGGATTGTTGTTTCTGGTACTGCCAAGGTTGTGTGTGGCGATCGCGAAATTATGCTTTGTAACAACCAATCTACCTACGTACCTCAGTGTACCTCCCATCGTTTAGAAAATCCCGGCGCAATCCCCCTGATACTCATTGAAGTACAAAACGGAGAATACTTGGGCGAAGACGATATCGTCCGATTTCAAGATGACTATTCTAGGGGCTAGGGGTTAAGGGCTAGGGATTAAGGTTTAGTATTATACTCTTCATATCACCCTACTCCCTGCTCTCTGCTCCCTACTGCCTAGTTCAATGATTCAAATTAGTCCCTCTGCTGCTAAAGAAATTCAACGACTTCGATCTAAACAGAGCAACCCCGACGCTTTCTTTCGTTTGTGCGTGCAAGCTGGGGGTTGCTCTGGTTTGTTTTACGATTTGAAATTTGACGAGGCAACAGAGCAGAGCGATTGCCTTCTAGACTGCAACGGTATTGTTGTAGCGATCGATGCCGACAGCTTAAACTACATTCAAAATTTAAAACTCGATTATTCCGAAGATTTAATGGGTGGAGGATTTCGCTTCTCTAATCCTCAAGCGATCGCCACTTGTGGTTGTGGTAACTCTTTTGCTCTGGAATGAGGGAGTCGGAAGTGGTGCGTGAAAATACTCTTGTCAACTACCAATCACCCATTACCCACTATCAATCCCACCAGTTTGACATAAATTTACTAAAATCGGTATAATCATAGATCGTTAAATTTAAGCAGCTAAAACTACGCGCTGTAAATCATGCCAACCATACAGCAGCTCATTCGTAACGAACGTCAAGTAGCGAAAAAGAAAACAAAATCCCCTGCTCTGAAACAATGTCCGCAACGTCGGGGCGTTTGTACAAGAGTATATACAACCACACCGAAAAAGCCCAATTCAGCTCTACGAAAAGTTGCTAGGGTTCGCCTAACTTCTGGTTTTGAGGTTACGGCATATATTCCCGGTATCGGACATAACCTGCAAGAACACTCCGTCGTCATGATTCGTGGTGGTAGGGTAAAAGATCTACCAGGCGTGCGGTATCACATCATTCGCGGTACTTTGGACACCGCTGGAGTAAAAGACCGCAAACAAGGACGCTCGAAGTACGGAACTAAGAGACCAAAGCAGTAAGGTAATTCTGCTGCTGACATCATTGCGGTTATAGGATTTTTACTTTTTTTGAGGTGAGATGCCTAAAATCGGAATGAAAGTCAGCGCCAGCAGGCAAAATAACGGTATATCTAACTAGTAAGCTTTACCTGTCGTCATAATAGCTAAAGCTTCGGCTAAGCAAAAGTGCGATCGCGGCGACGCAATAAACGGTGTTAGATGTTTCAACTGCCTTGTGCTAGTTACCTCAAAGCCACCATGCCATGAAAACTTAGTTCTGTTGTTGCCAACCCCAATCAAACTAAACGTAAAGAATAACTTATGTCCCGTCGTGCTGTAGCGCAAAAGCGCCCCATCCCTTCCGATTCCGTATACAACAGTCGCCTGATTAGTATGATGATGCGCCGCGTCATGCGCAGTGGCAAGAAATCGCTGGCAGCAAGAATCATTTATGATGCGATGAAAACAATCGAAGAGCGTACTGGCAACGATCCGCTGGAAACTTTCGAGAAAGCCGTGCGGAATGCTACACCTTTAGTAGAAGTCAAAGCTCGTCGGGTGGGAGGAGCAACCTACCAAGTACCGATGGAAGTCAGACCAGAACGGGGAACGGCACTGGCATTACGCTGGTTGATCCAATTTTCTAGACAGCGTTCCGGTCGTTCTATGTCTATGAAGTTGGCGAACGAATTGATGGATGCTGCTAATGAGACGGGTAGTTCGATCCGCAAACGGGAAGAGACTCACCGGATGGCTGATGCCAACAAAGCCTTTGCTCACTACCGCTACTAAAAAGTTGCTCGAAAAAAGCGATAAAACTAGGCAATATCCCCCTATTTTGGTGGCGGCTTTCCCTAAAAGTATAGAATCTTAACAGAGAGTAATATAGAGATACCTGCGGCAAAAACTACTCAAGGAGGTAGCTGTGGCACGTACCGTTCCGCTGGAAAAAATCCGCAATATTGGAATTGCGGCTCACATTGATGCGGGCAAGACAACAACGACAGAACGAATTCTGTTCTATTCTGGAATGATCCATAAGATCGGTGAAGTCCACGAAGGAACAGCGGTAACTGACTGGATGGCTCAAGAGCGGGAGCGTGGCATTACAATTACTGCTGCTGCGATCACCACCAACTGGAGAGACCATCAAATTAATATCATCGACACTCCTGGTCACGTAGACTTCACGATTGAAGTGGAACGTTCCATGCGGGTATTAGATGGCGTAATCACAGTCTTATGCTCCGTAGGTGGCGTACAGCCTCAAACAGAGACAGTTTGGCGACAAGCAGATCGGTATAAGGTGCCACGCATCATCTTTGTCAATAAGATGGATCGGACTGGAGCAGATTTTTACCGAGTATACAATCAGGTGCGCGATCGCCTCCGCACCAACGCAGTACCGATTCAGCTACCCATTGGTAGTGAAACAGACTTCAAAGGTCTGATCGATCTAGTCAAGATGTGCGCTTACATCTACGGCAACGATCAAGGTACGGATATTCAAGAAGTAGAGATTCCTGCCGATCTGCAAGAGCTAGCACAAGAGTATCGCACGAAGCTAGTTGAAGCAGTAGCAGAAACCGATGAAGCCTTACTAGAGAAGTATCTAGAAGGTGAAGAACTGAATGAAGCTGAAATCCGTAAAGGGCTGCGACAAGGCACAATTGCGGGTACGATTGTCCCCGTGTTATGCGGTTCTGCCTTCAAAAATAAAGGCGTGCAGCGCTTGCTAGACGGTGTTGTAGATTACCTGCCAGCACCTACAGAAGTTCCGCCAATTCAGGGAACAACCGTCAATGGCGAGACAGTCGAGCGCTTTGCTGACGACAATGCACCGCTGTCAGCACTCGCTTTCAAAATCATGGCTGACCCATACGGGCGCTTGACTTTCGTGCGCGTCTATTCTGGCGTGCTGAAAAAAGGTAGCTACGTCCTCAACGCTACTAAGAACAAGAAAGAGCGAATTTCTCGCTTAGTAGTATTGCGAGCAGATGACAGGATCGATGTTGAAGAATTGCGTGCAGGCGACTTGGGTGCGGCATTAGGATTAAAAGACACTTTGACAGGCGATACTTTGTGTGACGACAGTGCGCCAGTCATTTTGGAATCTCTGTTTATCCCAGAGCCAGTCATCTCGGTAGCAGTAGAGCCAAAGACCAAGCAAGACATGGACAAATTGTCCAAAGCGCTGCAATCCCTTTCTGAAGAAGATCCTACTTTCAGGGTTAGTGTCGATCCCGAAACGAACCAAACCGTAATTGCTGGGATGGGCGAACTCCACCTAGAAATTCTGGTAGACCGGATGCTCCGCGAATTTAAAGTGGAAGCAAACGTGGGAGCGCCACAAGTAGCTTACCGCGAAACCATTCGCAAGCACGTTACGAAAATAGAAGGGAAATTCATTCGTCAGAGTGGTGGTAAAGGTCAGTACGGTCACGTTGTCGTTGACCTAGAACCAGGCGAACCAGGCAGTGGGTTTGAATTTGTCTCTAAGATAGTTGGTGGTTCTGTACCTAAAGAGTACATTGGACCTGTAGAACAGGGGATGAAGGAAACTTGCGAATCTGGCGTACTAGCTGGGTATCCGCTGATTGATGTCAAAGCGACATTGACCGATGGCTCTTACCACGAAGTAGATTCGTCGGAAATGGCTTTCAAAATTGCTGGCTCAATGGCAATGAAAGCAGCAGTAGCAAAAGCATCGCCAGTGCTACTGGAGCCAATGATGAAAGTCGAAGTTGAAGTCCCCGAAAACTTCCTGGGGGATGTGATGGGCGACCTTAACTCTCGTCGCGGTCAAATCGAAGGCATGGGATCGGATCAAGGCTTATCCAAGGTAACTGCTAAGGTTCCGCTGGCAGAAATGTTTGGTTATGCTACAGATATCCGCTCGAAGACCCAAGGTCGGGGTATCTTTTCAATGGAGTTTAGCCATTACGAAGAAGTACCTCGCAACGTAGCTGAAGCAATCATTGCTAAAAGCAAAGGGACATAAATGGAGTTGTTAGCTGTTAGTTGTTAGCTGTTAGTTGACTTCTAATCGCTAATTGCTAATCGCTAATTGCTAATCGCTAATCGCTTTCAATAAAAAAGGAACCGAGAACTCATGGCACGCGCAAAGTTTGAGAGAACTAAACCTCACGTCAACATTGGTACAATTGGTCACGTCGATCACGGCAAAACCACGTTAACGGCAGCTATCACCATGACCCTAGCAGCTTTGGGTCAGGCAAAAGCTAGAAAATACGACGATATTGATGCAGCTCCAGAAGAAAAAGCACGGGGGATCACCATCAATACCGCTCACGTAGAGTACGAAACTGAAAACCGCCACTACGCTCACGTAGACTGCCCAGGACATGCTGACTACGTGAAGAACATGATCACGGGTGCGGCGCAAATGGACGGCGCGATCCTGGTAGTATCTGCGGCAGACGGTCCTATGCCCCAGACTCGCGAACACATTCTGTTAGCCAAACAGGTGGGAGTTCCCAACATCGTCGTTTTCCTGAATAAGGTAGACATGGTAGACGATGAAGAATTGTTGGAACTCGTAGAACTGGAAGTGCGCGAACTTTTGAGTTCCTATGACTTCCCTGGCGATGATATTCCCATCGTCAAAGGCAGTGGGTTGCAAGCACTGGAAACAATGATTAAAGCTCCTACAACTGCGCGGGGTGACAATGAGTGGGTTGATAAAATCTACGAATTGATGGATGCCGTAGATAGCTACATTCCTACTCCAGAACGGGATGTTGATAAGCCTTTCTTGATGGCAGTAGAAGACGTATTTTCGATCTCCGGTCGCGGTACGGTTGCAACTGGTAGAATCGAGCGCGGTAAAGTCAAAGTTGGCGAAACCGTAGAATTAGTCGGGATCAGAGGCACTCGTAGCACCACCGTTACTGGTGTAGAAATGTTCCAGAAAACCTTGGATGAAGGTATGGCTGGAGACAACGTAGGCGTACTACTACGGGGTTTGAAGAAGGAAGATATCGAGCGGGGTATGGTAATTGCCAAGCCTGGTAGTATTACACCTCATACCCAATTTGAGTCTGAGGTATACGTGCTGACAGATAAAGAAGGTGGTCGTAAGACACCTTTCTTCGCTGGCTATCGTCCCCAGTTCTACGTACGGACAACTGACGTAACTGGCACAATTACCGCATTTACTGCTGACGATGGTAGTGCTGCTGAGATGGTGATGCCTGGCGATCGCGTCAAAATGACCGTAGAATTGATCAACGCGATCGCGATCGAACAAGGAATGCGCTTTGCAATTCGCGAAGGCGGTCGTACTATTGGTGCTGGTGTTGTTTCTAAAATTGTGAAGTAGAACGACCAGCTATTAACTTAGAGCAGAAAAGCTAAGCCTAATGGGGTATAATGCTTTTCTGCTTTAATTTGTTGTTTGTCACTAATCATTTGTCATTGGTGGTAAATACAAATGACGAATGACCAATGACCAATGACAGCCCAAACGAGTTTCTTATAACTCCAACGAGATTACTGAATAAACCGAACCAAGAAAACTAAAAATGGCTACCCTTCAGCAGCAAAAAATTCGCATCCGCTTACAAGCTTTTGACCGCCGCTTACTCGATACCTCTTGCGAGAAGATTGTTGATACGGCAAACCGGACAAACGCTACAGCTATCGGTCCAATTCCCTTACCTACAAAGCGCCGCATTTATTGCGTGCTGCGATCGCCCCACGTTGATAAAGATTCTAGAGAGCATTTTGAAACTCGCACTCATCGCCGAATTATTGACATTTACCAACCTTCTTCTAAAACAATTGACGCTTTAATGAAACTCGACTTACCTGCGGGTGTAGATATTGAAGTCAAGCTGTAACGCTATTTTTTGAGTTGTAAAATGCTCGTTGAGTTACTGACGGTTGACGGTCGCTCGTCAACTGTCAGCCGTCAACTGTTAACTAATTGTAAACAAATCCGTTAAAGTAAAAACAGGATGCGCAGTTACCGTTTTTACGAATAGACAATGACATCTTCTTCTCAAATAGCGGTGCGAGAACTCCCACTGTTTCCATTGCCAGAGGTAGTGCTTTTTCCCAATCGCCCCCTACCTCTACACATTTTTGAGTTCCGCTACCGAATTATGATGAATACAATTCTAGAAAGCGATCGCCGCTTTGGGGTACTATTGTGGGATCCCGTGCAAGGTCAACCTGCTAGAGTTGGATGCTGCGCTGAAATTATTCAGTATCAGCGTTTACCGGACGACCGGATGAGAGTAGCTACTCTCGGACAGCAGCGGTTTCGGGTCTTGGAATACGTGCGAGAAAAACCTTACAAAGTTGGTTTAGTGGAATGGATTGAAGACAATCCACCACAAAAAGACCTTAGACCTTTGGCACGAGAAGTAGAGCAACTGCTGCGAGATGTGGTTAGGCTATCTGCTAAATTGACAGAACAGGAGATAGATTTACCAGAAAATATTCCCGATTTACCTACAGAATTATCCTACTGGGTAGCCAGCAATCTTTACGGTGTCGCAGCAGAACAGCAAACACTGTTAGAAATGCAAGATACGGCGGCGCGGCTAGAGCGGGAAGCAGATATTCTTAAGTCTACGCGCAATCATTTAGCAGCAAGAACGGTGTTGAAAGATACTTTTGAAGCTTGATAATAATCTCTCAGCCTCTTTTAACAAGGTGGAGATGAAGATCCCCCCAACCCCCCTTAACAAGGGGTGATATTTGAAACGATCCCCCCAACCCCCCTTAACAAGGGGGGCTTTCTTTAGTGCCATTCTTGGGTTGCTTTTGTTTCAGCTTGGATTAAATTCGCTTTTAATTTGTCCCAGTCAAGTTGACTAGAATTGGACGCATTTTGGCTCAAACGTCCTGCTTGCAGGAATAACACTTGCGTACAAAATTGTTTAGCTAATTCGAGTTGATGATTGACCATTAATATTGTTGTTTGACCGCTATCTGCTAGTTGGATTAATACTTCGATTAAATGAGATGCTTTACCTGCATCCAAAGCAGAAGTTGGTTCGTCGAGTAAAAGAATTTTCGGTTGGGTAGCTAAAGCACGGGCGATCGCAACGAGTTGTTTTTGTCCGACTGAAAGTTGTAGTTCCGTCTTTTCTAACCAGTCTTCAGGGATATTTAGCCGTTCCATCCAATAGGCAATTTGCTGCTGAATTTGCGATCGCGGCATTTTGCGTAAAACTAGAGGGTATTGCAAAGCCTCTCTGACCGTCATTCCCAATAGTTTTGATTCTTGCATTACTAGCGTCACTTGTTGGCGCAACTGAATTGCGGGAATTTGATGATATTCTTTCTCTTCTAAATAAATCGATCCGGCTGTAGGTTCGCTGAGGCGATTGACAATCCGCAACAAAGATGTTTTTCCCGCTCCAGAAGCACCGATAATTGCAATGCGATCGCCTGGAAATGCCTCAAAGGAAATATCCTGCAATAAGTACTGAGAACCTATTGTTGCAGCTAGGCTGACTCCTTCTAGTCTTAATTGTGCTACCTCACTCCTCACTCCTCGCCCCCAGAGTTGAATTAGTTTAATGCGATCGCAGTGGTAACTGTCCAGGCATCAACTAATAATAACAGCAGAGTAAATACCAACAAAATTAAGTACATCCAAGGTTGGGATAAGGGAATGACATTTGTGGTGTCAATTCCAGTTTTTGCTTGTACTTCCCGCACCAATTTGGCAAATCCAGCCACCCGCATCGGGAGTAAATAAGCTTTCCCTTCCTGGCTAAGGAAATAGTATACGAGTCCGCCTTGTCCGGTAGTACGGGGTTTTAACTCTTTGACTTCCGACCAAGGTAAAGACCAACCGTGCCGAAACCACTTAGGAACCCATAGGGGATATGTCACCTGAATTCCTTGGTCATCTAGTATGACTCGTTCGCTGAGTGCGGCGTATAGGGCAATGAAACCGATGCTAATTCCTATCCAAAGCCAAATTGGAGGAACTGGTGCGGCTGTCACTTTTGCTAAAAATGGCAATGGTATGGTGAGGGCTATGTATAGACTCAGCAGTGTAATCCGAATTAAAGGTGAGAGACGGAAAAGAGAAGTTGAGTTATTGACTAATGCGGTCACGATTCTACTACAATTAGTTTTTGCTCTTACTTATTATGAGTGAATTTTAAGATGTCGTGCGATCGCACGGGTATCAATCGATTAGTAATAAACTGAGCGAATATGAAAACGGTTCTCTCAGTCAAGGTAGAATTATCGAGTTTTGAATTAGGGTTTAAATTTAAACTAACAGCGCTGCAAACGAGTTAAAAACAACACGATGCGATCGATTGTCTGTCGCAAAACTGATGTAGGCTGGTCAGATTGATTGACAATAATACTAAAAACTAAAGGTTCGTAATTGGGAGAATTGATATATCCAGACAAAGCAACAACACCACTCATCGTCCCTGTTTTTGCTAAGACAATTCCTTGCGCAGTTGTACCCTGAAAGCGACTTTTCAGAGTGCCGCTCACGCCAGCTATCGGTAAAGAGGTACGATATACAGTAGCAAGGGGTGAATTTGCCATCACTCTGAGAGTTTGGGCGATCGCAACTGGACTAGCTAAATTTTGCCGCGATAACCCCGAGCCATCTGCCAGCACGTAACCAGTAGGATCGACACCCAAGGTAGTCAAAGTCTCTTTGACATTCTGCAAGCCAATTTCAGCCGTCGATCGTGTCGTAGGCGTTAGCTGTACCCTCACTCCCAGTATTCTCAATAAAGCTTCAGCATAGAGATTGTTACTCTGTTGATTTGTCTCCACTAATAACTCTGATAGCGGTGGCGAGACGACAAATGCTATCTCCCGCAGTCCGAGGGTAGACTGCCGCTCTTGTTGTTGCACTAGCTCGTTCCCAGGTGATAACGTAATTCCTGCTTGGGCAAGACTGCGCTGAAAGTGACGTAAAAAATGCGCTTTTGGATCGACCACCGCTAAATTTATTGATTCAGATGGTGCATCAATTCCCATCTGTCCGGTGACTTTGAGTATTGCTGCACCTGAGTCGCGGCTGACGTTAAGGGAAGATTTAGACGCGGGAACGGCGATCGCTTCATTTTCGATCTGCCATTGCATACCCTCTCTCAAGTCAGACCAATTGAGGCGTAGGGGTTGACCGACTTGTTGTGGTATCGCAGTTAACTTGACAGTATTTTGATTCAAAATCAAACTATTGACAGGTGCGCCATAGTCTGCTTGTATATCTTCCCATTGCCAGCTGGGGTTAACGATCGCACCTTGAAAATAATCATCTTCTGCCACTAACTGGCTGATGCGATGAAATTGCTGCTGTTTTACCTGTTTTGCTAATGCTTGCAACTGGATGTCGGTTAAGCTAGGGTCGCCGCGACCGATAACTCGTAAACCACCTGCGATCGTGGGATAAACAGAAGTGCGAATTTGAAATTGCGAACCCAGTCTTTGCAAAGCGGCAGCGGTTGTGAATAATTTGACGTTAGATGCTGGAATGAAATAGTTTTGAGCGTCCCGGCTGTATAGCAGATCGCCGCGATTCACGGTTTGGACTAGAATTCCCCAACGGGCGCGATTGAGTTGGGGGCGATCGATCGCCGTGGCGATCGCTGTTTCTAATTGAGCTGGACAAATGGCATTTGTTGCGTTACGTAAAGGCTGCTGGACAATTTTGAAGGATGCATTTAAAGATGCATGTGGTAAAGATGCGTGTGGAATCTTATTGGCTATGGCTGGCAACATCAAGTAGATCTGAGCGTTGGCAATTGTTAGCAGTAGGCTAACTGGTTTGACAATATCTCTAAGAGCAGATTTCATCATGTTTTTGCTGATACATATTGTACGATTTACTTAATCTCCGACCCGTATAATTACTGCCGACTGCGTGTAGACGATGAAATGCGTACAGACGATTAAAACTATATGACTAAAGTACAAATCGCTAAACAATCGCCTGACAAAAAGACTCTTAGCATACCAAATTTGGCTCAAAGCAGCGATCGCGAGAGTAAAACGTACTTTTTATTGGCGATCGCCCTGGTTATTGGAATTTGTAGCGCCATTATTGGCGGATTATTATTTGCCCAATATTTAAAATTATTCTCCACCACTCAAATTGACAAAGGCAGCCATCGCGATCTATTCTCCGTGCCACCTGCAACAAAAGTTCCAGCAGCCAATTTAGTCCAAACCGCTTTTGGCAATCAAGTCCAAGTCACGATTATTGCCGTCAAAAGAATCCCTGGCAAGCCAGATGAAGTTAATGTGGAAATGCAGATTGAAAAACTTACAGATACGCCACTTATAGAAGGTACGATTAGCGTTGGTTCGACTATGGCAAGCAATTCCGAAACCAGCGAATTCTATCGAGCCACTGATTTCATGCGGCGATCTTCAGGTAGAATTTCACTCAGTAAACTGCGTCAGGATAAACCCATAGATGCTTATGTCGTCCTCGACGTACCGCAGGGAGTCACGACAATCGATCTGTTTGTCGATCAAACTACGCCGTTTAAAAATGTGCCGATCGCGACTGCAAATCAATTTACTAGAGTAGTTTCTCGCCCTGCAACTCCAAATACAACAGCAATGCAGGCGACTGGTAGCTTGATAATGCAACCAAACGGCTTGATTCGTAAAGCTTTGGATAATAAAGCGCAAGTTCAAGTCATTTCAGCACAACGCTTGAATAATCCCGAATTGGCAACTCGCAATGTTGTGAATGTCAAAATGCGGATTTGGCGGCTGGGTACAAAACAGCCAAATTTTCAGGACGTAATTACCGTCAGCGCCACTACAGCCCGTAACCCCGAAACTAGCGAGACTTACAGAGCCTTTGACTTTCTAAATCGAGCCACTAATCCAGTATTCCTATTTTATCTGCGTCCGCAAACTTACTCGGATGCTTATGTTTGGCTACAAGTACCAGAGGGGGTTAATACTCTCGATCTTTTTATCCCAGAGACGGGAACGTTTAGAAATGTGCCGATTAGTCAGAATTAACGGGAGTCAGTAGGGGGGCACTGCTGTGCGCCCGTACTAGGGAGTTGTGAGGCATAAACCAGGTTTTTACTATATCTATTAGCTGCGATCGCAGTACCAACAACTCTACTTGTGGGACATAATAGGCGATCGCATTTTAATTCAGCACTAGCACAAAGATTGACAACGATAGACTATGAGTAATTTTTTATCTGGTATAGCTGTTATACTCTCAATTTTGGCATTGGGTTTTAGTGGCTTCACTGCCTATCAAGTGTTTACGCTGCAAGAAAAAATCGCTGCTATTAGCAGTAACGCTAGCACTGGCACATCAGGAACTTCTCAACCAGAGACAACAACGCCAGTGTCGTCTGCTGCATCTGACACTACAGCAACTGCACCCGCCGCTACAAGTGGGATTCAACCGGGACAATTCGTCCAATCTGCTATTGGCAATAAAGCGAAATTAGAGTTATTAGCTGTCAAGCGAATCACAGATCCAGAGGCAAAAACTCGCGATGTAGTCAACGTACAAATGCGAATCCGTCGCCTTACTTCTGAAGTCAGCCCTAGCGACGCAATTAATGTAGCAGGCACGAAAGCCCGTAATCCCGATACTAGTGAAACTTACGAACCAGTAGACTATAAGCGATCGTCGGGCAGCGTTAATTTGTACTTTGTGCGGAAAAATGCCTCATCAGACGCTTACGTGTGGTTGAGAATACCGGAAGGTGTGACGGCGATCGATCTGTTTATTCCAGATACAGGTGCATTTAAAAACGTGCCAATTTCAAGCTGAAACTACTTTTTGATAATGGGCAATTGCAACTACCAACTACCCATTACCCATTCCCCTTACCAACTTAAATCTTCGTGCCACACTCAGGACAGAAGTTATTGCGCGAGAGATTTTGTGCGCCGCAATTGCTGCAATGGACGACCTCTACAGCTTTTTCAGCTTTAGGTTGTTTTGGTAAACCTACCATTTGAGCGTTGCTCTTACCAGGAGGAACCATTGGGTAGCAGTTCTCTTCGCGATTGACATGCACGTCCATCAAGACGGGACCATCGTGAGCTAGCATTTGGGCGATCGCCGTAGCTAATTCTTCTCGCGTAGAAACTACCATTCCTTTAATGCCGTAAGCTTTAGCCAGCAGCTCGAAATCTGGCATTGATGGTTCCATATTCGAGGAAGAATAACGCTCTCCGTAGAATGCTTGTTGCCACTGACGTACCATTCCCTGCCAACCGTTATTGATAATTACGGTCTTGACATTAATGCCAAATTGTGCCAAAGTTCCCAGCTCTTGTAAATTCATTTGGAAACTGGCATCGCCACTAATGCAGATCACCTCTTCATCGGGCAATGCCACCTTCGCACCCATAGCCGCAGGCATTCCAAAGCCCATCGTCCCCAACCCAGCACTGGAGATCCAGCGACGGGGACCATTTTTCAAAAATTGCGCCGACCACATTTGATGCTGTCCGACATCGGTAGTGTAGTAAGCATTCGGTGCTTGCTGGCTCAGTTCTACAATCACCTCTTGGGGTGAGAGGCGATCGGCGTGACGCGGCACGATTAGAGGATAATCTTCTTTCCAACTCTCGATTCGCTTGAGCCATGCTTGAGTTTGGTTAGGATTTTGACATCCCCCTGTTTCCTGACATCGCCGCAGCAACTCGACTAAAACTGTCCGCACGTCGCCGACAATTGGCACTTCTGGGGCGCGGTTTTTGCCAACTTCCGCCGGATCGATATCGATGTGGATGACTTTAGCGCGGGAAGCAAACTCATCTAATTTACCAGTCACGCGATCGTCAAATCTTGCCCCAACAGCAATTAATAAATCGCACTCACTCACGGCAAAATTGGCGTATGCCGTACCGTGCATTCCCAACATTCCCACAGCCAAGGAATTGTGTTCGTCAAAAATCCCTTTGCCCATCAAAGTTGTGGTGACGGGAATTTGGAACATTTCTGCCAGTTGTCGAATTTCTGCATGTGCGCCAGAGGCGATCGCGCCTCCTCCCACATATAGTAATGGGCGCTGGCTCTCCCGGATCAACTGCACTGCTTGCACGATTTGGCGGGGATTTCCCTTGACAGTAGGGCGATACCCAGTCAACCTCACCGTTCCTGGTTCTACAGGTACGTAGTCAAATTCTTCTAGCCCCACATCTTTCGGCACGTCAACCAAAACTGGTCCTGGTCTACCCGTACTAGCTATGTAGAAAGCTTCCGCCACAATCCTCGCCATATCAGCGGGATCGCGCACCACGTAGGAATGTTTGACGATTGGCAGGGTAATGCCATAAATATCAGTTTCCTGAAACCCATCCGTGCCAATTGCGGCGCGGGAGACTTGTCCCGTTATAATCACCATCGGAATCGAGTCCATATGGGCTGTAGCAATTCCTGTCACTAGGTTAGTTGCCCCAGGTCCAGAAGTGCCAAAACACACGCCTACTTTACCAGTAGCACGGGCATAGCCATCAGCTGCATGAGCTGCGCCTTGTTCGTGTCTGACCAAAATATGTTGAATCCCACCAGCAGCCTCCGCCCGATATAGCTCATCGTAAATTGGTAAAATTGCTCCGCCAGGATAGCCAAAAATATGTTCGACTCCGTGACGCTTGAGACTGTCAATTAGAGCATAAGCCCCAGTCGCCCGTTTGGGCGTAACTAGAGGCGTAGTAGAAATTGCCGATGAATTCAGATGACCGTTTTTGATGGAAACACTGTGGGTACGAGATGCTCGCACGGGAAACCTCACGCAGTACTTAGTTAACTAGGGGGATACCTGTATTTATATTTTGTATTTTAAATTGCCGATTAATTATTAAATTTACTCTAATGTCTAATATTGAGGATCTCATGACATAGATAAAAAGCGCTGAATCATAGGATAAGTTTTATCTATGCGGGAGTCGAGAGCCGGGGGAAAAGAGCTGGGGGAGCGAGGGGAGAGTCGCCTACTGGGGGAAAAATCACTAGTCACTTGTAACAAAGCATTAGCTATTGCTTCTACGCTATCGAAACTTTAATAATTCTTCAATAGTTAAATCAATATCGCTGGCAATCTGCCTTAGTAGCCTGGGTGATATATCGCGTCCTTGGTGAAACGGAACTGTTGTTCCTCGACCATCGTTAGTATCTAAATTGCTTATGCGATCCTTATCTAGCGGATTTCAACAAATCCAAGGTTTTCCAGTGTCCGAATGACCTCTTGTGGTTTTAAAACGGGAACGTTGCTCATAAATCTACCGAACTGCAATTTGTTGAATTCCAACAAACTCGGTTTGGAAAATAGGTTTTTCATCTTCCAGAAGCATTTCAATGACCTCACGTAGATTCTCTTGTAACTCATCGAGAGTTTCGCCTTGGGAATGCGCTCCAGGAAAACCAGGAACATATCCTACATAAAGTTGAGTATCCCTATCTCTCTCGACGATCGCAGTAAAGGTTGTCATAACCTATGTTCCCTATCTAAGCAGTAAAAGTTGTCATCTATCTATGCTCTCTACACCCCAATTAAATCGCATCTTTCAAAACTCTACGAGTATTTTGCCACGCCCAGATCCCGATCGCGGTGACGGCGACACTCATCCCGATCAGAACGCTGCGTAAGCCAAAGGCAATGGTTAGCCTTTCGGTAATCAGCAAAGGTGCGGATAAAGCAATATTGATCGCGTGGTTTTGAAAGCCGAATACCTTCCCGTGCATTTCCGGTGGAGTTTGCTGTTGAATTAGGGTTTGCATCGGTACGCCGATAAAACCAGCCCCAACACCCAGCAACACAGACAATCCCAAGGCAAGGAATAGACTGTGGGTAAATGTAAATATGCCCAAGACAAACGCCATCATCAAAAATCCGTACAAAGGTAGAGGCTTGTGATGCAAGCGATCGCCCCAATGACCTAAAATTGCCGCACCGAATACCATACCTACCCCAGCCGCCGCCAGAAAAAAGCCGAATTGCTTTTCTTTCAAACCAAACTCTGCTGCTAGGCGAATTGCTAGCACGGTTAAAGCAGCAAATACGCAATACAAAGTTGTCATTTGCAACATGGCATTCAACACGAGCCGATTTCGCCGCAAATAGCTCAAACTCTCTTTAAACTCAGTCCAAGCATTTTTTTTCTGTCGTTCTTCTCTGGGGGACTGGCGTTCTTGAAAGCTTATCGGCTGCATGATCCCCGCCGATAGTAGATATAATCCACCCACGACTAATTCTTGTCCTGAATTACCCAAAGAAGATTTCGCCCAGCTTAACAGCGGTTCCCCCACAGCAAAACCAACAATTAACGCGCCCATCATCGTGCTGCTGAAAAGAGCATTAGCAGACATGAGTTGTTCTCGCTTAACTAGCAAGGGGATCGCTGTTTGTTCGGCGGGGGCAAAAAATTGCGTCACTGTAGAAATCGCAAAAGTCAGCAATAGCAAAATCAGAAATTGCCGTGGTAGAAGCGGGATCATCAGCGTCAATAGCCCTCGTACCACATCAGAACCAACCATGATCGGCTTTTTTGGCACGCGATCGACCAAGATACCCCCAGCAGAACCAAACAGAATCGCTGGTAGGGTAAACGCCATAAATAGGTCAGAACGCCTGGTATCCTCTATACCTGCGGCAAGGGGATAGTTTTCCAACAGGGCGATCGTCAGGACGAGAAAAACTTTATCTGCTAGCTGGGACAGTAGTTGCCCGATCCACAGCAGCATAAAATTTCGGTTGTGCAACAGGGCGCGAAACCCATTTGTGTTAGCAGGCGGTTCGGTGGGAAACATTTAGATTAGGGAGCAGGGAGCGATCGAGCAGGGAGCAGGGAATTGTAGGGGGCGGGTTTACCCAAAGTCTGTAGTTAGTATCAGAGTTCGTTTGGAAAACCAGCCCGTACGGGAGTCGGGTAATAGGGAGACAAGGGATCGATTCTGGTTCCACCAGCCACTAGCCACTAGCCACTCCCTCGTTCTCATGTCGTTTTAAAAGCATAGACAAAAATTCAGCTGCCGTCAGGTAAGTGCGGTGTTGTGCGTGACTCTCATCTGAGTGTACCCACCAACCTGTAATTGTTGGCAGCGATCGCCATAGTACCAAATGCTCTACTGGCGGATCGGCATAAAAGCTATCGTTGCTCTCACCTAAGAGGGCAGAACTCCAGTGGGTAAAGTAATCGTGGCTGAGGCGATAGCAGGGAAAGTTAGTAAATAAAGGCACTCCCCATCCGTCTACCGCGATCGCAGCGCGTACTTTGCCTCCCATGAGCTGCCATCCCCAGGCTGCACCAAGTGCGCCTACGACTCCGGCGCTAAAACCGAGGAAAATCAACGGCGGCGCTGTTTTTGAACTGCCGAGGCGATCGTGAAGAAACTGTAAAATGCCTACAGCAGATAGGGATAAATACGGATATGGCGGAGAATAAACCAGTAAATTTCCCGTTTCTTTTAGCTGCGATAGAGAGGTAAAACTTGACTCGAAGGCTGTGATTAACGCTTGAGTCAGATGCAAATCGTGGATTCCCGCACAAATAACGACTTTCATGACTTGAATTTAGAAAGTTTTAAGAAGTCTTTCAGTGTTCTTACTGTAGTTACTCCTGGCTTCTCGAAACGAAACTTTGAAGAATACAAACCTTGTTTTTAAGTATCTAGAGTTTAGATGATTACCGCCGCCCACCAACGGCTGAATGCCTCAGCAGAAAAGTTATCAAAAACAAAATCTTTTATTGGAAATTCAACGCTGCTAGAAGATGAAGCCGCCAGACTAGCAGCTCTCTATCGGTGTCAAATTCTCGATACACCGCCAGAACCAGAATTTGATGAAATTGTGCAATTGGCAGCGTTAATTTGTGGTGTTCCCATTGCTAGCATTAGTTTTATCGATCTCGATCGCCAGTGGTTTAAGGCGTGTTTTGGTTGGCAGATCGAGTCCCTCTCGCGCGATCTGGCGTTGTGCGGACGAGCGCTACAACAAAAAGAAGTTTTCGTTGTCAGCGATGCTTCAACAGACTCTCAGTTTGCTACTCATCCCTTAGTTTGTTCTCAGCCCTACATTCGCTTTCATGCTAGCGTTCCCCTGATTGTTGCGGAAGGATACGCAATTGGGAGTTTGTGCGCGATCGACCGCACGGCGCGAGAACTTGATGTGCAGCAGATAGAAGCATTGCAGTCTTTAGGTCGTCAAGTTGTGAAGTTGTTGGCACAGAGAAGCGATCGCCTTGCATCGACACCGACAGTCAATCGCCAACATTCAAGTAACAAGCGCTTTTTTACCCGCATGGCGCTTGGCTTGGGTTTAGCTTCAGCAACGTTAGTTGGAGTAGGAGCAGTTTCTCATCACACTCTGACGAGTCTAGGGCGCAATCACGACAAGCAAATCCAGCACTATCGCGTCCTCGAAGACTTGAAAGAGATCCATGCCTCCATGCAGAAGGCAACGATCGCCAAACATCGCTATATCGCTACTGGACAACCTAGCTATTTAGAACCGTACTACGACGCGGCAAGAGATATTCAAACCAAAGTCATCCATCTTCAGCAGGAAACTGGCAACAATCCTCACCAACAGCGCCGTTTGTCAACTCTGCAACCTTTAATCGAGCAAAAAATTACGGAAATCGAACAAGCAACTTTTTTAAGAAAAACCAAAGGAGCCACAGCTGCTTCCCAAACTACCCTGTTAGAGAAATCGAAGCAGATCGCAGATAAAATTGAAGCGATCGTCCAAGACATGGAAAGCACGGAGTACACTCTGTTACAGAAGCAGTCGCAAGCAGAATTTACGCGCACTCGTCAATCCATGTTTGCCTTTGCTGCTGCTATTTGCCTGAATATGTTGCTCTTAACTGGAGTCTACGGTTTTACAGATCGCGAAATCAGAGAGCGCCAGCAGATGACCGAAGCGATCGCCCAGGAACGAGATTTTTCGGAAGCAATCCTCAATACCTCTGGCGCTTTAATTTTGGTTCTCGACCCGCAAGGGAAAATTCTTCGCTGTAACCGCACCTGCGAAGAAATGACCGCTCGCACGGCAACAGAAGTTAAAGGAAAGTTTTTTTGGGAATTATTTTCGCTCCCTGGTGAAGCTGAATCGCCCAAAACTCACTGGGAAAATTTACTTACCAGTCAATCGGCAAGTCAATATGAAGGTTACTGTCTCAACCGCGATGGTCACACTCGCCGCATTGCTTGGACGAATACGATCCTGCGCGATCGCCAAGGGTTAGTAGAGTACGCGATCGCCTGTGGGATGGACGTTACGACTCATTCCACTGCTGAAGAAAGCCTGCGTCACAGCGAACAGCACTTACGTAATATTATCAATAGCTTATTCGCTTTCGTTGCCGTTCTCTCGGCTGATGGCACGCTGATCGAAGCCAATCAAGCTTTATTAGATGCAGCCGATCTTCAGCCCAAAGATGTTTTGGGTAAATCCCTGATTCACACTTACTGGTGGTCTTACTCTCCTACCGTACAAGCTGAGTTGCGATCGGCGATCGATCGCGTCAGTCAGGGTGAAAAAGTGCGTTATGAAGGCGAAGCAAAAGTAGGCGACGATCGCTTCATCACGATTGACTTTGCTTTCACACCGATGTACGATGCCAGCGGTAAAATTAGTTACATTATTGCCTCTGGTACTGATGTAACAGAACGCAAGCAAGCGGAAGCAGAAAGAGTGCAAGCTAACGAGCAACTGAGTAATTGGGTCAACGAACTCAAACAGCGCAACCACGAAATTACCTACCTCAGCTATACCGTTGATGTACTCCAAGCTTGTCTGACGCTGGAAGAAGCTTGCACCACCCTAGCTCAACTCGTGCAATCTCTATTCCCGCAAGCATCGGGGGGAATTTTTCTCAACCGCAACACGAAAAGTTTACTAGAACCAGTTGCTACCTGGGGAGTCCCCCTCTTAGCAAATCAGCAAGCTTTTAATCCCGATGATTGTTGGGCGCTCCGCTTGGGTAAACCTCATTGGGTTGATGATGCCGACGATGGTTTGCTCTGCAAACACGTACACCACAGCTTACCAGCTGAGTCCTTGTGCGTGCCTTTGATGGCGCATCGAGAAACCTTCGGCATATTGTACCTTGGTTCTCTAGAAAAGGGAGTCCTTTCCCCTGCCAAAAGGCAATTGGCGATTGGAGTCGCAGAACATATCGCTCCGACTTTAGCTAATTTAAAACTCCGCGAGACTTTGAAAAACCAGAGCATTCGCGACTCGCTGACTGGTTTATTCAATCGACGTTATATGGAAGAAGCTTTAGAGCGGGAAATGCTACGTTGCGATCGCAAGCAACAGCCACTTTCCATCATCATGCTCGATGTCGATTACTTCAAGCGGATCAACGACACTCTCGGACACGATGCTGGCGATGCCGTGTTACGGGAATTAGGACGCTGCTTGCAAAGTTACGTCCGAGGTTCGGATATTGCTTGTCGTTACGGTGGAGAGGAATTTCTGCTCATTCTTCCCGAAGCCTCCCTTGGAGTAACGCAATTACGTGCCGAACAAATTCGCGCCGCTGTCAAACAACTGCATGTCGAATCTTCCGGTCAACCTGTAGGAGCAATAACTCTATCTTTAGGAGTCGCTAGCTTTCCCAAACACGGATTAGAGGGAGAAGCCATTCTCAAAGCTGCCGATACCGCTCTCTATCGCGCTAAACAGGAAGGACGCGATCGGGCGATCGTTGCCTAATCCCGAGCAGAGACGTTGCACGCAATGTCTCTACTCGATTCTTAAAACATATGTATTTCTCCTATAGATAGACCAATCCCCCCATAGGGGATGCTAACCTAGTGTGAGTAAGAGTAGTACCAGCGATCGCGGGGTATGAGAATTTGTACTCTCCCTGCTACAAGCATCAAAGACTGGCAGAACATTTATTCAGGCGAGGCAAGGAAATTGGTAGCAACTCCAGAGAAACAACAACCTCAAGCGCCAGCTCCAAATTCTAACCAAGACAGAGTTGCCGTTTTACTAATGGGTTATGGTGAAGTTGAAAGCTATGCAGATTTCGCCAACTATAACGAACAAGCTTTAAATCTACTTACAGCTAAGTTTGCCCCCGTGCCAACGTGGATCTACCCGCCTTTAGCAAAGCTATTGGCAATGTTTGACTTGCACGAGTGGCAGCATCAACACAATCACTTTGTTTCGCCCCATAATGCTATTTTCGAGCAGCAACGGGCGGGGATCGAGCAAGAGCTACAAGCTAAATGGGGCGATCGCGTTCAAGTTTTTAAAGCCTTTAACTTTTGCGCTCCCTACCTTCCAGAGCAAGTTCTCACAGAAATCAAGGCACAAGGATTTGACAAACTACTGATTTATCCTCTACTGGTTGTCGATTCTATTTTTACTAGCGGTATTGCTGTCGAACAAGTCAATAATGCCTTAGCAAAGTTAGCTGATGGTGAAGAACACTGGCTGAAGGGACAACGCTATATTCCTTCTTTCTACAACGAACCTGCCTACATCAATTTGATGGCGCAGTTGGTAGAAGAAAAAATCGCCGCCGAGCTTGCGTCTGCTTACTTACCTTCCCAGATCGGCATCGTGTTAATGAATCATGGTTGTCCCCACAAAGCCAAGGGTTTCACGTCGGGGATTGCAGAAAGTGAAGCTCTATACGAACTAGTTAGAGAACAACTCATCCACCGCTATCCACTGATCTCTGTAGGCTGGCTCAACCACGATACTCCTCTCATTGAATGGACGCAGCCAAATGCATTTCAAGCAGCAAAAAATCTGATCGATTTGGGCGCAACGGCGATCGTCTTCATGCCAATTGGTTTTGCCACAGAAAATCATGAAACTCTACTAGACGTGGACCACATCATTCACAACTTGCGTCGCAAGCATTCCACAATTAGCTACGTGCAAATGCCTTGTGTTAATGCTCATTCTCGTTTTCTACAAATGGCAGCAGAATGGGCGAATCCTCAAATCGCAGCACTGTTATCAGAGCAGGCACTCTCAGTTAATCCTCAGTTAGCGGTTGTGTCCGCTCACCACCATCACCACGACCATCACGACGGACATCATCACCACGACGGACATCATCACCATCATTAATGTGTTAAGGGCGCATGGCTGTGCGCCCCTACTTTTAGGAAACACCACGCAATTTGCGCGTATTCTCAACTAAACTTTGGGCGAATTGGTCGAAGCGTTGCGACAATTTTTCATCCAATAGCTTGCCATCAGCTCCAAAAGCTTTCCACGCTTGTCCGATCGCAATTTGTTCCGGTATCACCCAAGCGTGAACCCATCTCATAATTAACCGCAGATCGTTGAGAGCATTGCTATTTGGTTGACCGCCTAACACGCTGATTAGTCCTGCAACTTTACTATCTAGCTGGTCGAAACTCATCAAATCTAAAGCATTTTTTAGTACGCCGCTAATGCTACCGTGGTACTCTGGTGTAGCCAAAATTAAGCCATCAGCCTGCTGGACGGTATTCTGCAACCTCTCTACATCTGGGTAGCCTGGATACTCGTCGCCCCCATGACAAAAGGGTAACTGCATCTGCCTTAAATCTAAAATCTCTACCTCTGCTCCTAGTGCTTCGACTCGCCTTGCTGCAATTTCTAATGCGAGTTGGCTGTAGGAATCTTTCCGCAAGCTGCCACCGATACCCACAATCTTAACCATATCTCAATCCTTGTTGACGATATTTTTTGACTATTGCGAAATCAAAACTAGGAAATTCGCTGTATTACTAGTTTGATGGCTTTGTCAATTTTCTCAATTATTGATACTCATAATCATTACGAGTATGCTTAAATTAAATATAGCGGCTTTTACCAGGGGATGTCAAATTTGAGGAAATAGTAGTAAGTCATCGGTCATTGGTCATCAGTCATTGGCAAGAGGTTACCGATCGCTGACAACTTTGTACAGACGTTATTTGTACAGACGTTACATGTAACGTCTCCACACTGATAACTGACAACCAATTCAGGAAGTTACACTAGAGATTGGAAGAATTGAGTTTATAGCTGGAGCTAAGGCAAAATCTCTTCAATCTGTTAAGTATGAAATAGAACGGTGGATCGTACCTACCGTCCTTTGCAAAACAGTTTATGGGTCAAGGCAGCGACAGAGGGCATTTTAATATGAGAGGTTCGCGCAAACAGTCATTAGATCGGCGATCGCCAGCAGGTAGTAAAGCTATGAATATGGCGAAGCGAAGTCTATGGCATTTGGCAGCAAGCGGAATGATATTGCAGTCAATGCTTGTAGGTACTCCGGTACTGGCGCAAAGAGAAAATTCCAATACGCTGAATTACGGCGAATTGTTACGCAGCATCGATCGCGGAGATGTTACCAGAATAGAGCTTGACCCAGCGCAGAATATTGCTAAAGTTCAGCTCAAGGGACAAAAGGCAGACGAACCACCTAAAGAAGTATTGTTATTACAACAAAATCCAGAATTAATTAATAGAGCTAGAGATAGACAAGTCCCATTGGAAGTCAATTCTTCTGCTGATAGTAGGGCTGCAGTGGGTCTGCTAGCAAATTTACTCTGGATCGTGCCTCTGATGGCGTTGATGTTGCTACTGTTACGTCGTTCAGCTAATTCTTCTAACCAAGCCCTAAGTTTTGGCAAGTCTCGCGCTAGATTCCAGATGGAAGCTAAAACGGGCGTGAAATTTGACGATGTTGCAGGGATTGACGAAGCCAAAGAAGAGTTGCAAGAAGTCGTCACCTTCCTCAAACAGCCGGAGAAATTTACCGCAGTCGGGGCAAAAATTCCTAAAGGAGTTTTGTTAATTGGACCTCCAGGAACGGGGAAAACATTACTAGCAAAAGCGATCGCTGGGGAAGCAGCAGTCCCATTTTTCAGCATCTCCGGTAGCGAATTCGTCGAAATGTTTGTCGGTGTGGGCGCGTCGCGGGTGCGAGATTTATTTAAAAAAGCGAAAGAAAATGCCCCCTGCTTAATATTTATCGATGAAATTGACGCGGTAGGCAGACAAAGAGGTGCGGGAATTGGTGGTGGAAATGACGAGAGAGAGCAAACTCTTAACCAATTGCTGACAGAAATGGATGGGTTTGAAGGCAATACGGGAATTATCATCATTGCTGCGACGAACCGTCCTGACGTACTCGATGCAGCATTATTACGTCCCGGTCGCTTCGATCGCCAAGTTACGGTGGATCTGCCAGCATATAAAGGACGACTGGGAATTTTACAAGTCCACGCTCGTAATAAGAAAGTCGATGATTCCGTCTCTTTAGAAGCGATCGCCCAACGTACGCCAGGTTTTTCTGGTGCAGATTTAGCGAATCTACTCAACGAAGCGGCAATTCTGACGGCAAGGCGGCGCAAAGAGGCGATTACACCATTAGAAATTATGGATGCGATCGACCGAATTACGATTGGGTTGTCGCTGACACCATTATTAGATAGTAAGAAAAAGCGGTTGTTGGCTTATCATGAAATCGGACACGCCTTATTAATTACGCTGCTGAAAAATTCCGATCCTTTAAATAAGGTGACAATTATTCCCCGTTCGGGTGGAATTGGTGGCTTTGCTCAAAGCGTACCCGATGAAGAAAACGTAGACAGTAGCTACTTGCGCAGTCGCGCTTGGATTTTAGACCGGATTGCGATCGCTTTGGGAGGATTATCTGCTGAAGCCGAGGTATTTGGGGATTCAGAAGTGACTACAGGCGCTTCTGGAGACTTGAAAATGGTCGCTAACCTAGCGCGAGAAATGGTGACATTATACGGAATGTCAAATTTGGGTCCAGTCGCTTTAGAAAGCCCCGATAACGAAGTATTTTTAGGGGGAGGGTGGATGGAGCGATCGGAATATTCTGAAGAAATGGCAAGAAAAATCGACAATCAAGTTAGGGCGATCGCGACTGAAGCATTTACAAAAGCGCGGACGATTATTCGCGAAAATCGCGATTTAGTCGATCGCTTAGTGGATTTGTTAGTCGATAACGAGACAATCGAAGGCGAACAATTCCGGCAAATTGTCACCGAATACATGCAAGAGAAAGAGCAAAAATTATCCGTTGTTTAATGTTTACTTGTTAGTAGGGTGGGCAATGCCCACCCTACTTTTTTATGACTGAATAAAGATGCTTTATTTAAAAAGTATGATGAATGCGATCGAATAACTGCTTGGGGCGCTGTTCCATTGGTAGTATGTACAGTTGTGCATACTATAGTTGAGGTGGCTTACCAATGGAAACAGAATATGATTTTAGTCGGGGTAAACGAGGGGCGATTGACCCAACACCACCTGGAAAAACTCGGATCACAATTCGGCTAGATGACGAGGTTTTAGCATGGTTTCGCGAACAAGCTCACAGTGCAGGCGGAGGAAATTATCAAACTATGATTAACGAAGCTTTGCGCCAGCATATTCAGCAGAGTCGCGAACCTTTAGAGGAAACCTTACGCAGAGTTGTTCGTGAAGAACTTGAACGTATTGAGCGTTAAGGTGCTTGTTGAGGGCTAACACTAAAGCTATCTTAGAGGAGCATTCATGAAAGCGATTGTCTGCACGGAATACGGATCGCCGGAGGTTATGCAGCTAAAGGAGGTAGAAAAACCTACTCCCAAGGACAATGAAGTATTGATAAGAATACATGCGACAACAGTAACCTCGGCGGATTTGCGCCTACGCAAGGCTGACCCATTCGCCGTACGATTTTTCTATGGTTTCATAAAACCTAAAAAGAACGCGATCCTGGGGAGCGAGCTAGCTGGAGAAATTGAAGCGGTTGGCAAAAATGTAACGCAATTCCAAGCAGGCGATCGCGTATTTGCTGGAGCAGGAATCAGTCTTGGCGCTAATGCCGAGTACATATGCTTACCTGAAGCAGGAGCGATCGCCATCAAGCCTACTAACATGACCTATGAGGAAGCCGCCGCCATTCCTTTTGGGTCAACAACCTCACTGATTTTCCTGAGAGATAAAGGGAAGATTCAGAGCGGACAAAAAGTTCTGATCTATGGGGCTTCTGGAGCGTTAGGTACGGCTGCCGTGCAGCTTGCCAAGTACTTTAGCACAGAAGTGACTGGGGTATGTAGTACGGCAAATTTAGAATTAGTGAAATCTCTGGGAGCCGACGCGGTGATCGATCGCACTCAAGAAGATTTTACGAAAAGCGGTAAGACCTACGATATTATTTTTGACACGGTAGGCAAGAGTTCGTTTTCAGGTTGTCTGCGATCGCTCAAGCAACAAGGAATTTATCTCAGAGCTGTCCACATAAATCTGTCCCCGATACTTCGAGGACTATGGACTTCAATGACCAGCAGCAAGAAAGTCATAGGCGGGACAGCAATCGAGCGTAAAGCAGATTTAATTTTTCTCAAAGAGCTGATTGAAGCAGGGAAGATAAAATCAGTTATCGATCGGCGTTATTCATTGGAACAAACTGCCGAGGCTCACAGATATGTCGAACAAGGACGCAAGAAGGGAAGTGTAGTCATAACTGTGAAGCACGATTGCTCTTGAAGATACGCGATACAGCCCTTGTGAATTATCTATAGCAAGGTGATAATTAGTGGCGATCGCTCCCTCGTGCTATCCAAACTTATGCGGCAAGATTTTCAAGCATTAGCTGAACTGTACAAAAACGCTCTGCTCAACGACGTAATTCCTTTTTGGGAACGGCATTCAATCGACTGGGAGCAAGGCGGCTACTTTACCTGTCTCGATCGCGCGGGGAATGTTTACGATACCGACAAGTTTATTTGGTTGCAAAATCGCCAAGTCTGGATCTTTTCCATGTTGTATAACCAACTAGAAAAACGTCCAGAGTGGCTCAAAATTGCCGCAAACGGTGCAAATTTTCTAGCAAAACACGGACGAGATTCTGAAGGTAATTGGTACTTTGCTCTCGATCGCGCTGGTAATCCTCTGGTACAGCCATACAATATCTTTTCTGATTGCTTTGCGGCAATGGCATTTAGTAAGTATGCCTTAGCTTCAGGAGAAGATTGGGCAAAAGATGTTGCCTTGCAAGCTTACAACAACGTTTTACGCCGCCAGAATAACCCCAAAGGCAAATATAACAAAGCTTATCCTGGGACGCGATCGCTCAAATCGCTAGCAGTACCGATGATCTTAGCCAACTTGTCCCTAGAAATGGACTGGCTGCTACCCAGCGATCGCCTGGAGGAAATTTTAGCTGTCACCGTGCGCGAAGTTATGACCGATTTTTTAGATGGCGATCGCGGCTTAATGTATGAAAACGTGGCTCCAGATGGTTCCCATATTGACTGTTTTGATGGCAGACTCATTAACCCCGGTCATGGGATTGAAGCCATGTGGTTCATTATGGATATTGCACGTCGCCACAACGATCCGAAAACGATTAACCAAGCAGTTGACGTAATCCTCAACATTCTCAATTTTGCCTGGGATAACGAATACTGTGGCTTATACTATTTTATGGATGCTAACGGACATCCACCTCAGCAACTGGAATGGAATCAAAAACTGTGGTGGGTGCATTTAGAATCATTGGTAGCACTGGTAATGGGATATCGCCTGACGGGACGCGAAGCGTGTTGGGAGTGGTATCAAAAAATGCACGATTACACTTGGTCGCATTTTGCCGATCCTGAATATGGCGAATGGTTCGGTTACTTAGATCGCCAGGGACAAGTCTTATTAAACCTTAAAGGTGGCAAATGGAAAGGTTGCTTCCACGTTCCCAGAGCGCTCTATCTTTGTTGGCAGCAGTTTTCAGTTATCAGTGACCAGTGACTAGTGACTCCTGACCAGTGACCAGTGACTCCTGACCAGTGACCAGTTAATTCCGACTCTCGACTCTCGACTCCCCTCACAAATAACAGAGAAACTTAGTGAGTCTGGATACAGATTTTTATAGAGCGGTTTTAGTACCATAAGAAAAATTATAAGTTTAATCTAAAAAGCACAACTAAAATAGAAATGAGAGGTGGTGCGAATTAGGTTAGTGCGTGTCTGCAATATACGTACTTATTTGCCGACCTATGGAGTGTAGAAGTTTACTCAAACCTCGCGCTTGTTTTGACAAGCTAAAGCTATGCTCTACCTACGATTTTCTCTTATTGCAACTGCTATCTTGCTAGTAACAGCCGCCTTGGGTCAACCAGTTTTAGCTCAAACAGAGGTTAACTCTGGTATCAATAACATCTCAACAGTTGAAAGTTTACAGAAACGAACGCTCGCCCGAGGAAATGCAGAAATTTTAGGCACGATAGAACTAGAAACCACAACAAGGCGATCGCCTGCTCCCGCCAAACTGCCAGCCCCTAGAGCAATTCAAATCAAGCCAGTACAAAGAGATTTATTTACCCCTAGACCAGTTACACCAGCAGAAGCAGATGCAACAATTGACCGAGGGATTCAAGTCATTATCGATAACCCGTAAATGAGCGAGTCGGTAGTTTAGCGAGTAGTCAGTGGCGGTTAGGGAGGGGTGAGTAATTAGTATAAATTCTTTCCTGCCCCCTACCCGAAACCTACCTATTCGCTACTTACCTGTATACAATTTTACGGTTAAGATCTGCTGCTATCTCTAGACAAATTTACAAAATTTTGATAAGTTCCTGTTTTAGGAGTGTAAGTTAACACCTGAACAAATATAAGCTAGTAAATACAAAACCCAATTTTACTTCCACGGTGGAAAACTAGAAAAAGTCAACTATCAACAACTACAACCAGATATTTTTTACTTTAGCTGAAATTTATAGATGAAAACCGTTTTAGTTGTTGAAGACAGCCCGACCGATCGACGGTTGATAGTGGCTTTGTTGCAACAAGTTGGCTTAAATGTGGTTTGTGTTGACTCGGCAGAATCTGCTTTGCACTGGTTGTCAGCCAACCACCGACCAGATCTGATCGTATTAGATATTGTTATGCCTGGGATCAGCGGACTCGATTTATGTCGCCAACTGCGTGCTAGTCCGACATTTGAAGATATATCAATTATTTTTTGTTCCTCGAAAGATCAGGAATTCGATCGGTTTTGGGCTTTACGTCAAGGAGGAGATGCTTATATTGCTAAACCTTTTGCACCACTCGATCTAGTCCAGACAGTGTGTAGTCATCTCAGTTAGTCACCGCATTCCACTGCCTAGTTGGCTCTAATGCTCACCGAATACTTTCACATTCAGCTATCGCCGGGAATCGAACTGTTATTACCGTTGGAACAGACGGTAGGTGTAGTAACCTTAACGCTAGAGCAAATTTGCCCCATCCCTGGCGTAGCATCAACATTGTTAGGGGTAGCAAACCAGCGCGGTAAGTTGTTGTGGATACTAGATTTAAGCGGGTTGTTGGGGCTAGTTAGTTCGGTCAGAAATGCTCATGCCAAGACCAACTTAACTCTTGTCGTGCTGAACGGGAGCGCTCATGTGGCAAGAGAGCAAGATTCGCGGCAAGTCGGCTGCGTGGTGTCGCTGCTCAAGGGAATTGTCTCGCTCGATCCGCAGCAGTTTCAGCCCGTACCGGCAGAATTTCCGCCAGTTTTAAAGCTCTATGGCATTGGTGTTGCCCAGATCGAACGCCCCGTAACTGCCCTGAATGTGAATGCTATTTTTACGGCTCTATCCACCTGCGATCGCACCTCAGTACATCCATGACAGCATCTAGCAAAAGTTATCCAAATCTGCCCACGCCACAGCACATTGCGGCGCTAGCAGCAGAAGTCGAACGCGAACCAAAAGATTTGGTGAATAAAATTACGCTCGCGAATGCCTTAGAGCAGACGGGAGATGTTATCAAAGCTGCCGCATTTTACCGAGAAGCGATCGCGCAAGATCCCGATGGGATTTACGGCTCTGTGGCGCGAAAGGCGCTGGAAACTCTAGAAAGATCTGATGGGTGGCGAGAGGCAAATAGCTCGGAAACGGGCAAACCACTGTCAGAATCCAAATTAAGTTTGGGAGAGGGGCTGGAAAGCACTGTTAGCCCACAGCCACTCATGCTGAGAATGAGAGTAGCTGGCAGTAGAATTACCAACGCCTGGCAACACTTCAACTTCCGCACTAAACTCGCTATTGTTTTAATAATTAGCACCGCCCTCCCAATTGTCGTCATCACCCAAGGAATTGTCACAGTCACCCGAGACACCTTACTGCAAAAAGCCAGACAGTCGTTACAAAGGGATGGGTCGTACTTCAATGAAGACTACGTGATGTGGAGTGTGGACGAGGCACAGACAGAGGCAGATACGATCGCTCGGCTCGTCGAAACTTTGAAGATCGATTTGAACAGTCAAAGCCAAGTCAGTGCGTATCGACAGCAATTGCAAACCTACATGGAGAGTTTGAAAGTTTCTGATGAAAGCGACTCGGTAGAAAAAAACTTGAGAATTGTCACCGATGCTCGGGGTAGAACGGTAGCCCAATACATTCAAACCTTATCCCCAGTATCGTTCAACCCCTCCGCCGAACAACTTCAACTCTCACCACAATATCAGCCCGTGTCCTTGCCCTTGGGGATAAATGTGGCAGATATTCCCATCGTTCAAAATGCCTTGCGCACGGGCAAAACGCTGCAAGGCATGGAGTTATGGAAGGAAGATTTTCTCAAACGTTTGGGGCAAGACAAACAAGCAAATATCAGGTTGCAGTCGCCAGCTCAAGCAGCACAGCCTTCAACTGCGAGTCAATCCAGCATCGATGGTGGGAAAGCTGCTTTAGTGGGTGTCGTCGTCCACCCGATCGAAATCGACAATCGAGTCGTGGGTACTGTCATTGTCGCCTCAGTGGAAAACCGGAACTTTTTAAATAACGATAGTCTAAAACAACGGGTGGGCATTCCCATCTCAGCAGTCTATGCTCAAGACTGGCGAATTTCCTCTAACATTCCGGCTAGCGACGGCAAAACCCGAGATATCGGCACGCGATCTCCTCAAGCTATAGCCGCCACCGTTCTCGGTAAAGGACAAGAAGTTATTGCTAAAACAACAATTGCTGGTGCAGAATATCTGGGCATATACCTACCATTGTACGACCACCAGCAAGAACTCAATCCGACCAAAGCCAAGCCTGTAGGCATGACCTTTGTAGCTCGCCCAATGTCAGAATTAGACGAGCTGCTTGCCCAACAGCAAAAAACAGCCTATGGAATTGGAGCGGGAATGCTATTAATAGCAGCATTGATGGCAATTCCAATTGCTAGTACCTTTGCCCGCCCGCTCAGACGACTAGCAGAATTCGCTCAGGCAGTAGGTGAGGGCAAGCAGGGAGAGAGATTAGAAAATTCTCAGCGCGGCGACGAAATAGGCATTCTAGCGCGGCAATTAAATGCGATGACGGCAAACATTGAAGCGAACCTAGAGGCAATGCGCACCTCAGAAACCCGCCAGCGTCAGGAAAAAGAAAGGTTACAGCGGGGCATGATAAACTTGCTGTTAGAGACGGAAACAGTCAAACACGGCGACTTAACTGTCAGAGCTAAAGTCTCGCAGGGGGAAACAGGCGCAATTTCTGATGCATTTAATACAGTTATTGCCAGCTTGCGCGAGATAGTCTTGCAAGTTAAATCAGCCGCCGAACAGGTGCAAATTTCAGCCGTAGACAGCGAAGCTTCTGTAGAAAAACTTGCCTGTGAAGCCAACACCCAAGCCGAAACAGTGGCAGAAGCATTGACTTCGGTAGAAGAAATGGAACAGTCGATTCAAGCGATCGCCAGTTCCGCCCAAACCGCCGCCACCATCGCTCGTCAGGCACTAGATGCAGCCCAAGATAGCGATCGCACGATGGATGAAACCGTCAATAGCATGGAAACACTCCGCGCTAATGTTTGGGAGACAACGGTAAAAGCCAAACGGCTAGCGGAATCTTCCCAAGAAATTTCTAAAATCGTCAGCATTATCTCGACAATCTCTGAAAAAACCAACGTCCTCGCCTTCAACGCCGCAATCGAAGCAACGAGAGCTGGAGAAAATGGGAAAGGCTTTCGCCTCGTAGCTAACGAAGTCAGGCGCTTAGCAGAAAGAGTCACAGACGCAACTAAAGAAATTGACCGACTGGTACGAACTATCCAGCAAGGAACCAGCGATGTGCTAAAAACGATGGAAGTTAGCAACGCCTCTGTAGCAATAGGAACCCAACTGGTGACAAGAACGAAAACCAACTTGCAGGATATGGCACAGATCGGTCAAGAAATCGACCAATTGCTGCAATCAATTTCCGTGCGGACAGTTTCTCAAGCAGATAACTCCTGTATGGTCAATCAAACCATGCAAACAGTAGCAGCGATCGCCCAAACAACTTCGACCGAATCTGCTGCCGTGCTATCTACGCTACAGGAACTCCTTGAGGTCGCCCGCGAACTCCAACTTTCCGTGTCCCGATTTCGAGTAGAAGATTAACTATGGTGCTGGATGCTGCAAGCTTAGAGGCAATTACTCAAGAAATACGCACTTGTTTCCTGTACGAAGATGCCCCAGACCAATTGTCAGTCTTGGAACAGGGAATTCGCCAGTTGCAAGCAACAGATCCCGAGGTGAATTTGAGCGGGTTATACTCTACCATGCTGCGGGCAGCTCATTCCCTTAAAGGTGGAGCGGGAATCGCTCAATTTACCACCCTGAGCCGCCTATCCCATCACCTAGAAGACCTATTACAAGCCTTACAGCACGAACGGGTAGAGCAGCAGGAGTTAGCCTATGAGTTGATCTCCCTGAGCATCGAACAGATCGGTAGCTTGATTGTCACTGCGATCGGCAATCCCGAAGGAGTCGATCGCTTAGAAGCAACAACCCTACTACCTACAACAACAGCAATTGAAAATTTTTTGCAATCGCTGCCACCGAGTCCCAGAGCTGAGGCAACTGGAGAAGAATTTTTGCTTCTCAACTCCCAAACCTTCAATCCGAGCGCACCGCATCCTCCTACTGATTCCCAACTCCTGAACGATTCCCTGGCGATCGCCTCCGGCATCCGCAGTTTAAATTTAAAAATACCCGTATCGCGACTGGAGCGGATCGATAACACCATCGGCGAGTTGTTTATCAGTTACGAACGGTTGTCTTTGTACCAAGAACAGCTGCATCAGGTCGATCTAACGTTAAAACAGCGGGCTGCCCAGCTCAACCCCCTTAGCGAAGACATGCAAGCTCTTTACAACCAACTTGCTGCACTTGGTAGGAAAAGCAGGGAGCAGGGACGAGCTGGGAGCAGGGAGCAGGGGGAAGAGAGCAGAGGAGACCAGGAGCAGAGGAACTGGGGAGTAGGGGGAACTGAGGGAGAAAGAAATTTACAATCTCCACACCCTACACCCCACACCCCACAACGCCAGTCACCTCAACGGGGGACACCCCCGCACGGCGCTGGCTCCCCCACACCCCACATCCTATCTACTACTAGCCACCAGCCACTAACCACTAACCACTCCCGACTTACAACTTACGACTTACGACTTACGACTTACCAAATACCCACATCTAATTCTTTACAAGAATTGCAAGAGCTGATCGTCCAGGTGCAAGAAGCTAGGGCGGATGTGGAATTTATTTCTCTAGAAATGCGGGAAGCTTTGGTAGAGTTACGCCAGCAACTCGACGACTTACGCGGAGATTTAACCGAGTCGCGCCTAGTCAAGTTTGGCAGCTTGGCAAACCAGTTTGCCGCTGCCCAACAATCATTCAGCCAACGCTACGGCAAATCCGTTCAGTTGGCGATCGAAGGACGGGAAACCACGATCGATCGGGCGATCCTCGAACAGTTGAAAATTCCCCTATTGCATCTATTCCGCAATGCTTTCGACCACGGGATCGAATCTGCTTCAGAGCGGCAGGCAAGTGGTAAATCTCCCATAGCGCGGATGAGTCTGATTGCTGTAACTGAAGGTAATCAACTGATTATTACTCTTGCTGATGACGGGCGCGGGATTGACTTGACCGCAGTGCGACAACGAGCTGAAGTACTCGGACTGTGCGACTCAACTGCTGTACTCTCTTCAGAGCAAATTTTGGAATTTTTGTTTCGTTCTGGTTTTTCCACCTCCACCACAGTTACGACTTTATCAGGGCGCGGTTTAGGACTAGATATCGTTCGCCTGCAAGTCGAGCGCTTGCGTGGGACGATTGGCGTGGAAACTACAGCAGGGCAAGGAACTAAGTTTACCATTAGCATTCCCATGTCCTTAAATATTTTGCCGCTGCTATTGTGTAAATGCCAGCAGCAAACCTTGGCGTTTCCCGCTTCTCAGGTTAAAGAGGTTGTCGTCTTGTCGGAATACGGGACGGGATTGCAGCACGGCAGCACGATCGCTTGGCGCAATCTCCCAGCTCGACTGTACTATCTGCCACAGTTTTTACCTTACCAATGGCGGCGCGGGGCGATAACTTCGTTAAGCTTCGCTAACGCTACCGAACTAGACCAACGTTTGGGACTCGTGTTGGAGATTGAGGCAGAGACAGTCGTGCTGGCTGTAGATCAGATGTTGGGAGAGCGAGAATTAGTTCTCAAGCCTTTTGACGCTACAGTGAAAGTTCCGAATTATCTGCTCGGTTGTACGGTACTGGGTACGGGGGAAATCGTTCCCGTTCTCTCACCCGATCGGTTTCAAGAACTGCTATCTCAGTTTTCGATCGCACCAGCAACAATTCGTCAAGAAAGCAGCCGACAGGAGACATTTTCAGCTACAACTGAAGAGATTCCCAAAATTTTGATCGTAGATGACGCGATCGCATTTCGGCGAATTTTAGAGCGGATTCTCACGGCAGCAGGGTATAAAGTAGTACAGTGCCGTGATGGGCAAGAGGCTCTAGAAAAGCTCTCTTCCTCAGAGGAACGCTTCGACCTAGCCATTTCCGATCTGGAGATGCCCCGCGTAGATGGGTTATCCTTACTACGGGAAATCCGTGCTTCCTCCCAATGGCAAAAACTCCCAGTCATCGTATTGACCTCGCGGGAAAATCAGTGGCATCGGCAAACAGCGTTCGGTCTGGGTGCGACGGAGTATTTTACCAAGCCCTTTTGCACGGACGACTTACTGCAAGCGATCGCCAACCTCTTGCCAGTCACCACCCTTTAACTTGTCAATGTTTGCTGCATGATTCGGATTTTGCTGGTAGACGATCAAAAACTGATTCGCCAAGGGCTGAAAGCATTGCTAGAACTCGATCCTGAGATGGATATTATCGGCAGTGCTAGCGACGGTCAAGCGGCGGTCGAACAAGTAGACATGCTCAACCCCGATATCGCGCTGATCGATATTCAGATGCCTGGAATGGACGGAGTGACAGCAACGCGCATCATTTCCGAACGCTTTCCAGCCACAAAAACGATCGTTCTTAGCGGCTACGACGACGAGGAATACTTAGCTGAAGCGTTGCGTTCTGGAGCCAAGGGTTATCTGTTGAAAGATACCCCTGCCGAAGAACTGGTCAACGTGATTCGTGCCGTATACAAAGGATACACTCAAATTGGTCCTGGCTTACTGGAGAAAATTAGCGGAAAAATTACAGGACGGAATACCGAGCGCATCCAAGCGATGCCAATTGCCAAAACGACTGTAGCTGCGGAGACTAAGGTGCTGTCGCTATGGCAGCGTCAGGTAGAACAACAATTAGATCGTTTCGATCCTGAGTCTTTATCAGAAACGATTCACCTTGCCATCAGTCAAAATTGGGTAGAAGAATTGCTAGCTTACGTTAAGCAACAGCTGTGGGAAAAACCGCTCAATTTATCTGCCCTTTACCTAGCTGGCGTTTTATCGTCTCAGAGCCACTCACCAGACCGCAATGCAGCCCTAAGACATCTCGGTGTCGGCTTTCAAGCAGGAATTGACCAGAAATTGTCGTCTGATGATTTACTGTTATTTTACCAAGCGGGCGTAGATGTCGATCCAGCTACTGCCTTTAACTGGTTGACCCATATCAATGCTCCTTGGAACCAGAACCAAGATTTATCTTTTTTACTTACAGAAGCTTTGCGCTTATTTGGCAATAGCTCCCAACCTTATCGCACTTTATTAGTCCTAAAACAAATCAGGGATCTTCGTGCCGTCAGTGAAAACTGCAATGCTTTGAACGAGAAAATCATTGCTCTTCGTCAAAGTTTGGCGCAACTGAAGAATTTTGGATAATTTATTTAAAGTCCAAATTAAAGCCTGAGTCAAAAAAATCTTATGAAAAATAATCTAACCGAACTATTGTCTGTGGAACAAGAACTAACAGAGCTGCGCGATCGCCTCAAACAATCATTTGCTGTCTTAGATTCACTCACACAAATTCCAGCTCAATTTGCCGCTCTAGGGCAATCATACCAACAATTACAAGCAAATCTAGAACAGGTCAAAGCAAATAAAGCAGACCTCATCAACTTAGAAACAGATGTTAACTTACGTCTAGCGGCGATCGAAACTGCAATTGATGTCCGTTGGCGAGAATTTAAAGGAGAATTAACACATTTGCAAGACGAACTCGGTAGCGCGGATATTCATTTAAGTAACTATAATGCCGAACTCGCCAAGCAAGTCAGCGAATTACGGGAAGAGGTATCGAAGCGACTGAAGCATTTTTGGCAAGAATGGACGGCTGACGAGGCAACGCACGCGGCGATTAGCGAAATTGTCGATACTAAATTAAATGCAGAATTAGAAGATTTTATTCAAAAATTAGAGCAAGCTGGCTTTAGTCCCCAATATTTTGAAAAACAACAAAACCTTGAAACAGAATTGCGTCTGACGCAATCCTCTTTGCGCGACACCGAACGCCAGTTACAAATGATCCGCAACTTTACCACGATCACTGGCTTGACAGTAGCGATCGCCCTTGGCTTAACAATCGTACAATTACTGTCGCGCTGAATAGGGAGTAGGGAGTAGGGAGTAGGGAGCAGGGAAAGATAAGGGGGACAAGGGGGACAAGGGGGAACTCGGGGACCCCACGACCGAAGGGAGTGGGGATTAGGGGGCGAAGGGGGACAAGGGAGAATAACTATACATGACCAATGACCAGTGACCAGTTATCAGTGACCAGTGACCAGTGACCAGTGACCAGTGACCATAACCAATGACAAATAACAAATTGCAGCGGCGGGAGTTGCTGCTTGGTGCAGCGGCTTTGGCGGCTGGAACGATCGCGAGTCAGTGGCAGACAAAAACGGCGATCGCGAAACCGAAATTCTCCCAGTATCCGTTTAAGTTGGGCGTAGCTTCCGGCGATCCACTGCCAGAGAGTGTCGTCATTTGGACGCGCCTCGCACCCGATCCGCTTGAAGGTGGCGGGATGCCTGCCGAATCGGTTGTCGTCCAGTGGCAAGTGGCAACTGATGAAAATATGCGGCAAATCCTCCAGCAGGGAGAAGCGATCGCCACTCCAGAATTCGCCCATGCCGTCCACGTTGAGGTAGAAGGGTTGCAACCCGGACGTTGGTATTGGTATCGATTTCAAGCAGGGGATGCCGAAAGTCCAATTGGACGCACGCGCACCACTGCCGCGCTGAATGAGGCACTCGGACAACTAACTTTTGCTTTTGCTTCCTGTCAAGATTGGCAGAACGGTTATTATACGGCGCATCAAAACTTAGCCAAGGAAGATGTGGAGCTAGTCGTCTTTCTAGGGGACTACATTTATGATGGCGGCTCCCGCACCGATAGCGTGCGATCGCACCGTACTCCCGCCGCTGTTAGTCTTGCCGATTACCGCAACCGCTACGCTTTATATAAAACCGACCCCAACCTCCAAGCGGCTCATGCTGCCTTTCCGTGGATCGTGACTTGGGACGATCATGAGGTACAAAATAACTATGCAGGCGATCGCTCTAGCTTCGGCGACTCGCCATCTGCTTTTGGGCGGCGGCGGGCGGCTGCTTACCAAGCGTATTACGAGCATATGCCCTTACGACGCGATCGCGCACCCCAAGGCTCTCGGTTGCAGCTCTATCGGCGCTTTACGTTTGGTGACTTAGCTCAATTCAATATTTTAGATACGCGCCAGTACCGGACTCAGCAGCCCTGCGGCGGCGGATTTAAATCTCGCTGTCAGGAAGCTTTCGCTGCTAGTGCAACGATGATGGGACACCAGCAAGAACAATGGTTATTTCGAGGCTTAACTCGCTCCGCAGCACGGTGGAATATTCTTGCTCAACAAACCGTACTCGCTCAATTCGATGTCGATCCGCGCTCTCGTTCGGAGTTATTCAACCTCGATCAGTGGGACGGCTATGTCGAAGCGCGTCAGCGATTGCTGAAATTTCTAGCGCAACGCCAACCTGCTAACCCCATCGTGATTACAGGCGACGTGCATTCCAGTTGGGTACACGACCTCAAACTTGACTTTAAAAATCCTAATTCCCCCACCGTTGGCACTGAGTTTGTCGGCACTTCTATCTCTTCCAATTTTCCCAAGCAGTTTATTCCGACGGCGACGATCGCGATGAGCAGAAACCCCCACACCAAATTTTTTAACGGAACTTATCGGGGGTACGTTCGATGCCACTTGACACGCGATCGCCTCGTCACCAACTATCGGATCGTTTCAACCATCCGCCAACCCGAAGCCAGTGTGAGAACGCTCGCTTCATTCGTCGTGGAGAATGGGAAATTAGGGGTGAGGAGCTAGGAGTAAGTGGTACGTGAGGAGAATTCGGAATTCAGAATTCACTTTCGTTGTTTCTTTGCCTTGCTAGAACGACGAAGTTCTTTGTTTTCCCGATCGCGACGACGGCGATCGCGCCATTCTACCAGTGTCAGGTAGCCGATACCACCAGTGACCGCCAGTAAAAGACCAAACGCCGCGATCGCCAGAATGTTGAAAACTGGTATTGTATCCACGGGATTTATTACAGTCCGTTACGACCCCAAACGACCATAGCAATAGACCAAGTAAAAGTTACCAGCAATCCAACCCAACCCAGTGTCAAAATAGCGTCCATAACAATCTGTTACAACAAATTCACAAAACAACTCTAGTGTTCATCATACTAGGAATCAGTTATCAGTTATCAGTGAATAGTGGCTAGTGGCTAGTGGCTAGAATCTTTTCTAGTCACTAGCCACTAGCCACTCATCAACAACCAATTCTCTTACGCTTCGATCACCACACGCAGGTTACCGCGTTTTTTGACCACGCGACAGGCAGTCGTATTGCCAGCACGCTCGAATTCTAGGTCGAGTAAGGTAGGACCGACACGTAGATTGTGTATGGATAGGCGATTGATGGAGTCTGGTAAAGCCGGATCGATGATTCGCAAGCAATTATTTGGGGCATCAGGTACGAGATTAATAATTGTTTGCAATAACTGAAAAATGGTTCCCGTTGCCCAAGCCTGGGGAGAACAAGCCACGGGATACTGGACGGGAGCCCGATCGCCATTGCGTTCGTAGCCGCAGAATAGTTCTGGTGGACGCTGGTAGGGTTGCTGAAGTGTCATGTCGAATAACCCCTGAAATACGTCCAAGGCTTGATCCACTAGCCCGAGCGATCGCAGTCCCAGTACGATTAGAGAATTATCGTGAGGCCAAACCGAACCGAGATGGTAGCCCATCGGATTATAGGCGGGGGATAAACTGCTTAAAGTGCGAATTCCCCAACCGTTAAACATATCAGGCGCTCGGAGCCGTTCGGCAACGCTGTAGGCTTTTTCAGGTGTAAAAATGCCTAGATGCAGACAATGCCCGGGATTAGAGGTAATACTATCGACTGGTTTGCCTTCCCCATCCAACGCCAATGCGCAAAAATCCTGGTCGGACAGCCAAAAATCGCGATTAAATCGAACTTTCAGCTCTCTGGCTTCATCCTGCCACTTTTCGGCAAGATCGAGCCGCTTCTTCATCCGAGCAATTTCTGCCAGTCGCACTTTTGCGGCATAGACATAAGCCTGCACTTCGCATAGAGCGATCGCCCCTGTGGCTAGTTCTCCTTGACGATTAACTATACAATCGCCAGAATCCTTCCAACCTTGATTGGCTAAACCTCCGCGTGACTTGCGGAAGTAGGATAAATATCCCGTTGGTTTGAGGCGGCGATCGATCCAATCCATTGCTGCTAAAGCATTTGACCACAAACGATCTAGGGTTTCTAAGTCGTGAGTCCAGGCAAAGTATTCCGCATAGAGCATTAACCACAAAGGAGTAGCATCGATCGTACCGTAATAAGGCGTATGGGGGATTTCCTGGCAACGTGCCATTTCTCCCATGCGGATTTCATGTAGAATTTTGCCTGGTTCCTCTTCCCGCCATTCGTCTTCAATTTTGCCTTGATAAGCTGCGAGTAAAATCAAAGTTTCGCGGGCGATCGACGGATTTAACATTAAAGTTTGAGCCGCCGCGATCAGCGAATCTCGTCCGAATAGAGTAGAAAACCAAGGTACGCCAGCAGAAACAGTTTTATACTTGCCAAAAGATTGCCGTAGCAAATACATGTCTTGCTCAGCTCGCTCGACGACATGATTGAAATCAGCTTTGTCAGAGCGAATTTGCGTGCTTTGCTGACACCAGTGCAGTTCCTCTGAGTCTTCCGCTGCTCTGGCTTGGACTAATGTATTGGGAGCGTGAACGGTAGAAGCTGAGCGATCGTTAATTGCCATTGACAATCGATAACCGAGCTTTTTGGTTTCGTGGGAAGCCAAGTCTAGCTGCCAAATTGCCGTATAGCCTTTGAATAAATCTGGCTGAGTGTGTTGAAACTGCAACCGCGATTCCATGATGGAATTATCTAAACCCTGATAAGCAAGGGTGAGCGTTTCTGGAGGTTGGTAATCGGTAATTGGTAATTGGTAATTGGTAATTGCTCCCTTATCTCCCTTGTCCTCCTTGTCTCCTTTCTCTTTCTGTCTTCCATCTACTGCGGCAAGCCGTAGCAATTTACCGCGCTTTTCTCGATTGAAGCCGCGAATTTCAAATAAATCGACAAAATCGGCATCAAAACTCAGGCTAATAGAAACGCTGACGGCACTCGTGCTGTAGTTGGAAATTTCTATTTCTTCAAATAGTGCTCCATTCAAAACCAGTTCGCGACGAATGCCAAGGGTGTCAGCTTTCAATCGATTGTCTACTGTAGGATTAGTACATAAGACAGAAAGGGAAAACCCTTTATCGGCGGTACTGCTGAGTAAAACAGGCGATCGCCCCTCAATCTGTAATTCTAAGCGACTTAGAAATCGGCTATCGCAGCAAAATAACCCCATGCTAGCTGCACTATCATCGCTATAACAGCCGCCAGCAATATTTCCTAGCGTATCTGTCACCAAAAATAGATCGTCGTCTTTAATCGTCAAAGTCGGTTGTGGTCTTTCGCTCAACACGCAGGGCCATTCTGGAATTGGCAATTGTTCTGCGGGAACGAATACTCTACCACTTATTTCTACTCTGTCTTGCGTTGCTATCGTATCCAGTGTCATACCAAAGGCTTTTTGCTGTTATAGGTGTGCGACCCAGTTTTATTATTATCAACCTTCTTAGTAGACCGTGCGATCGCAATTTTTTTATTGGCTTTACCACCTTCAGCAACAACTTTTTCTCTACGACTTTTGCGCTTAAAGTTGCAGCTTATATCTGTAATTTCTATAAGCGTCAGCAATAATTAATTACACTAATTTGAACAATGTAAATTATTGTAAGCAGATCTTAAATAGAAATACAACTCATTAAAGATGTTTGCGATAAAGTTAAAAAATCTTAGCTTTCAATCCAGGGGTCAACTCATAAAGTAACAAAGGCAAACAGTTATCAGTGACTAGTGACTAGTGGCTGGTGGCTAGAATCGTTTCTAGTTCCAGGGGCGTACTGACATCGGGAGAAAAGCCAGCTAGTGACTAGTGGCTGGTGGCTAGAATCGTTTCTAGTCACTAGTCGCCAGCCACCAGCCACTCATCATCAACTGTCAACCGTCCACCGTCTGCTCAATTTTGACTTTTCCCCTACCCCTTCCAAGTTTGATACGCCTTTTCATATGCGCTCGTCATCGCTTGGACGCTAAAGCGATCGATCGCATAGTCGCGACATGTTTGGCGATCTATTTTCATCGCATCGGGAATCACATCCACCATTTGTTCTAGAGAATGACAAACAAAGCCTGTTTTACCATGAGCAATCACTTCTGGTACGGAACCCAAACCCATGCCAATTACAGGCGTGCCTGTTGCCATTGACTCAATCATGACTAGACCAAACGGTTCTCGCCAGGTAATCGGAAACAAAGTTACTGTAGCTCCACCCAAAAGCTGAGCCTTCTCTTCATGAGATATTTCCCCAAGGTACTGAATTTGCTCACCGTCAATTAATGGCTCAACGCGATCGCGAAAATATTCTCGATCCACCGGATCGACTTTGCCAGCCATTTTTAATGGTAAACCAGCAGCGCGGGCTATTTTCATCGCTTCAATCGGACCTTTTTCAGGAGATATGCGACCGACGAAAGCCAGATAAGCTGGTTGACTAGGTTGAGCCTGAAACGGATAGATAGAGGTATCAATACCGTTATAGATAGTTTGAATGTAATTTAACCCTAGACGAGGTTCTCGTTGCGCTTCGCTAATACTGATGTATGGTTGCCAAGCAAAACGCCGAAACATCTTTTCATTATCAGGAGTAAAAATACCGTGAGTTGTATGTACCGTAGGCGTTTTAGCAAAACCAGTGTAAGGCAAGGCAGCGCAGCCAACATGAGAATGAATAATGTCAAAATGATGGGCGTTGCTAAAAACCTCAAACAGCATCATTTGCTCGTAAAGCCCTGGTTCCTTGACACTGGGATCGAGACGTAATGCTTTATTGTGGACTGACTTGAGCTGAGCTGTAGTAATCGAGTCACCAGAGGCAAACAGCGTGACTTCATGACCGCGCCGGACTAATTCGTCAGTTAGTAAACTAACGATTAATTCAATACCACCGTAGCGAAAGGGTGGGACTCGTTCCCACAGAGGAGCAATCTGAGCGATTTTCATTATTTTCTGGTAATTGAGCAGTAACTACAAATCGATCTGAAGAATGCTGCCAATTTCCTTTGGCAGCCTTCTTACTCGCAAACGACAGAAGATTTCTCTCGTCGCTTAATAAGTTTTAATAAAAGGCACAAACTCGCCTAGATGCAACCCTCTATAGGTTTATATACTTAGAATTTTTAGTTCTAAAGATTAACTTATACTATTTTTACTTGACTTTTACAACATCTATCTATCTAAGGATATTGTTGGTATTTGGTATTTGGTATTTGGTATTTTCTCCCCCATGCTCCTCAGCTCCCTCAGCTCCCGATCGCTCCCTCAGCTCTCTTCCCCCTGCTCCCTGATAACTGACTACTAGCTCCTAGTCCCCAGTATCGGTAGGATGGTTGATAGAGAACCCTCGATGCAAGCAAGCAGCGATCGCGCTTCCTAGTTCTCCTGGCAGGGTGGTACGCAGGTAACGCGATCGACAAACACAGTCATGAGCAATTTGACTTCTGTGCTAAGCGATCTGCTAGTAGCAGTACCCCAACTGCGACCCCAAGTTTATTTCAAAGCTTCTTTAACGGCTTTGTCCCATGCGATGGAAGACCAAGTGCTTGCTTCGACTTCAGACCAACCGTTGCTGATTGCTAGCTTTCAGCGGGAACGCTTCTATCGTCAAGAAGCCCACCGCTACAAACGCCTTGCTCGGCAAACGAATCAAGTCTACGTACTAGCAGCACCGGAGACAGATTTTACGAATGCTTCCGAATACTACGAAACGATCGCCTTCGATCCAACAGAATCATTAAGTCAAGAATGGCATCTCGTCGCGATCGGGCAAAATTATAGCACTTGCCTGATTTGTCGCGAACGCCCCAGCATAGTCCAGATTAAACCCTCACCTCATTTACCAGCGGTGGATATGGATCCCACCCGCCAGTTTGAAGGTATCTGGACTTCCGAGCGACAAATTAGCTGTATTGCAGCCGAGCTGTTACTTCAACGCATTTTACATTACAGACCAGAATTAGCCCCTAAAATCGAACTCGCGCGCGATCGCTTCGGTATATTTCCACAAAGGCGATCGTCAGCGAAAAAGTCTAAAACTGCTGCCCCCATTACTTTACCCTCGCTAGATCCTGCGGCGATCGATACCAATCCTTTCGTCCAGAGATTAGTAACGTACCTGCAAGCCGGACAGTACAAATTACTCAAAGCCTACCGCTCGATTGCTGCCCAAGAACGGAAAGAACGCCTCATCAACTCGATTACCGCTGCGATTCGCAAAGGTAGCGCCACCGGACTACCGTTACATCCCCAAGAAATCTTGAAAGTCGCAGTTCGCGAATTGGGAATTGCCCTGGCTGCCTGCCGTTGCTTGATTTATCGCGCCCAAGCTAACGATGATAGGGTGGCGATCGCCCACGAATATTTACAACCTGGCGTTTCCTCAGTAGTAGGAAAAGTCATGCCTTTACAAAAAAATCCCTTATTTCAAGAAATGACCTGTCAGCAAGGATCGATCTGTATTGTCGATACTCAAACTGACACCCGCGTGACTGATTCACCCCTGCTACAACAGCTCGTAAAACAGCTGGATATTCGTTCTTGGTTGTTAATGCCAGTGTTGTACCAAGGTAAGTTATTGGGAATAGTCGAATCTCATTATTGTGGTTCCCAACCACACCAGTGGACGGCAGATGAAACTTCTTTAGTCGAAGCGATCGCCACTCAGGTAGGCGCAGCATTGATTCAAGCCGAAGCTTACGCAAATCTAGAAGACCTCAACCAGCAATTAGAGGCGCTCGATCGCACCCGCAGCAACCTCATCGCGATTACTGGACACGAACTTCGTACCCCCCTCTCGACGATCCAAGTTTGTTTGGAAAGCCTTGCCACCGAGCCAGATATGCCCTTAGAATTGCGGCAAGTTATGCTCAGCACTGCTCTTGCTGACTCAGAGCGGATGCGCAAATTAGTCCAAGATTTTCTCACCCTCTCCAACTTAGAAAGCGGACGGGTAGAATGGCATCCAGAAACTTTACTCCTAGATGAGTGCGTCGAGCTTGCCCTCAGCCGCATTCGCATCCGTTCTAACCCAGACGATTTACCGCAGATCGTCAGCACAATTCCAGTCCAACTCCCTCCGATTCGGGTTGATGGAGACTGGTTAGTAGAGCTAATCGCCAAACTGCTAGACAACGCCTGTAAGTTTACGCCTCCCACAGGACAGATCGCGATCGCAGCGCGTACCAATGGTGGCACAACGCTAGAAGTTACCGTTTCCGATACCGGACGCGGTATTGAACCCAATCGGCTCGAAATTGTTTTCGATCGCTTCTACCAAGAAGAAGGCGCACTCCGTCGCACCGCAGGAGGTACGGGTTTAGGCTTAGCAATTTGTCGTCAAATTGTCAATAGCTGGAACGGGAAAATCTGGGCAGAATCAGCAGGAAAAGACAAAGGCAGTACGTTTCACTTCACTATTCCGACTGTGGAATAGTCATTGGTCATTGGTCATTGGTCTCTCCCTTGTCCCCCTTGTCCCCCTTGTCCCCCTTGTCCCCCTTCGCCCCCTAATCCCCACTCCCTTCGGTCGTGGGGTCCCCTTGTCCCCCTTGTCCCCCTGCTCCCTGCTAACTGTTACAGTTCCTTACATACTGGCTAAATAGACGCTATCTCAGTGATAGGATGCCCTAAAAACCTTGAGAGAGAAATCTATGGCAGAAACACTTGAGGGACAAACACCTATATTTGGCGGCGGCACTGGTGGCTTGCTGACCAAAGCAGAAAGAGAAGAAAAATACGTTATCACTTGGACTAGCCCCAAGGAGCAAGTTTTTGAAATGCCTACAGGTGGTTCAGCCATCATGAGGCAGGGCAAAAATAAGCTAGAAATTGCTCGCAAAGAGTATGGTATCGCTTTGGGCGGGCAACAACTGCGGGCGAAATTCAAAATTAACGACTACAAAATCTATCGAGTTTATCCTAATGGGGAAACTCAGATGATCCATCCCGCTGATGGTGTCTTCCCAGAAAAAGTCAACCAAGGTCGTCCAAAAGTACGTTACGTCGATCGCAACATTGGCAGCAACCCCAGCCCAGCCAAGTTGAAGTTCAGTGGCGTACAGCCATACGACGCACCCTAATCGGGGCTAGGGGCTGGAGACTAGGGGCTAGGGATATTACGATTTCTAGTTTTTAGTTTCTAGTCTCTGTTTTTTGTTGATAAAAAAGGCAATAATATAAAACTTTCTGAGTGGGGTGGGCATTGCCCACCCTACATTTACTTTTTTCAGTTTTCCGTGCAGAAGGTAGGCGATACTCGCCATACATTCTGGTTATCTAGTGTTTTGACTTCTAACTTTTGACTTTTGACTTGTTCATCATGATTTTTCCCAATTTTGCTCAATTCCAGCAGTTAGCGACGCAAGGTAATTTCATTCCGGTTTACCAAGAATGGGTAGCGGATTTGGATACGCCTGTATCTGCTTGGTATAAGGTGTGTGCGGGACAGCCTTATAGCTTCTTGTTGGAATCGGTCGAAGGAGGCGAAAATATTGGGCGCTATAGCTTCTTGGGGTGCGATCCGCTATGGACTTTAGCGGCAAAAGGCGATCGCACAATTCAAACTTATCGCGACGGTACGCAAGTCACGATTGAGGGCGATCCGTTTGCTGCCCTAGCATCGTGTTTAGAACCTTATCATCCGGTGAAGTTACCTCAACTTCCTCCTGGTATTGGCGGTTTGTTTGGGTTCTGGGGATACGAATTGATCCGTTGGATCGAACCCAGGGTTCCAGTTTATCCAGCAACAGAAAGCGACCAGCCGGATGGTTTGTGGATGCAGATAGACCAATTACTCATTTTCGATCAAGTCAAGCGCAAAATCTGGGCGATCGCCTATGCCGACGTGCGTGACAATGCCGATCTCCAGCAAGCATATCAACAAGCAGGCGATCGCGTGCGTCAAATGGTTGAGAAACTCCAACTGCCCCTATCGCATCGGGATACGGTTTTAGAATGGCAACCCCCAGAAAGAGACAAGGGAGACAAGGAGGACAAGGGGGACAAGGGGGAAAAAGAATATACAAGTAATGTAACGAGGGAACAGTTCTGTGCCAATGTCAATCGGGCAAAGGCATACATTAAAGCTGGCGATATTTTTCAAGTCGTCCTCTCCCAGCGCCTCACGACAACCTATGAGGGCGATCCGTTTGCTTTATATCGTTCTCTGCGATTGATTAATCCCTCGCCTTATATGGCTTATTTCCACTTCCAAGACTGGCAAATCATTGGGTCTAGTCCTGAAGTGATGGTGAAAGCAGAACGAGATCCAAATGGAACTATGGTGGCAACTTTGCGCCCGATTGCGGGGACTCGTCCGAGGGGAAAAACACCCCAGGAAGATGCAGCCTATGCAGAAGATCTGTTGAAAGATCCGAAAGAAATTGCCGAACACGTCATGTTAGTTGACTTGGGACGTAACGATTTGGGACGGGCGTGTAAAAGCGGTACGGTGAAAGTTGATGAATTAATGGCGATCGAGCGCTATTCTCATGTCATGCACATTGTTAGCAATGTCGTGGGAGAACTCGCACCAGATAAGATAGCATGGGATTTGCTTAAAGCTTGTTTTCCGGCTGGTACGGTCAGTGGTGCGCCAAAAATTCGGGCAATGGAAATTATTCACGAATTAGAAACGTGCCGTCGTGGGGTTTATTCTGGAGTTTACGGTTATTATGACTTTGAAGGGCAGTTAAATAGCGCGATCGCCATCCGTACTATGGTTGTGCGTGATGGTGCTGCTAGCGTCCAAGCTGGTGCTGGTATAGTAGCCGACTCTGACCCAGAAAAAGAGTACGAAGAAACTCTCAATAAAGCTAGGGGTCTTTTAGTCGCTATTCGTTGTTTGGAAAAAAATTAAATTTGTAGCAATTTGTGTTGACAGTCATTGGTAGGGGCGCACAGATGTGCGCCCCTACAACATATGTATTGTACCCAATTGAAAACGGTTGTGAAATTTGTGTTCTAGAGACGCTGCCAAGAGATTGAGGATTTGCTACTATTGCTCAGTCCTCTAGCAGTTGAATTATGTCAGAGTCACCGAGTCCGCGCGCGATCGTCGAAAGTTTATTTCCCTATCTTCAAGTAGCAGCAGCCTACGCAGATCGGATTCAATCTAAAATTACCGCACTTCCGGCGAAAGGAGAAGGAGATAATTTTTTTGCTGCGGCTTTGACCGATGCAGATTTGGCGATTCAGAATCTAGTGGAAGTGGCACTTTTGGCAAACTTTCCCCACATCCGATTTTACGGGGAAGAATACGAACAATCGCGCAATACAAAATATTTTCGCGCGATCGATCTGGGTGGTGAAGGCGATTATCTCGTGACGCTAGACCCTATAGACGGGACTCAGTTCTACCTTGACGGACATGCAAATTATCAAATTATTCTCAGCATTCTCAATTGCGACGACTTTGAAGCAGTCATAGCCATCTCTCCCGCCCAAAATACTTACTACTACGCGCTACGTGGCGAAGGCGCTTTCCAAGGAACTTTGACACAGGATTTAGCAGCCTGTAAACCATTACGAGTCGGACAGCCAAAACCAACTATTCTCTTAGGATGGGGGATGAGTGCGCTTCAATCGAGATTGAAACAACAGGACTACGAAGTCATAGATATAGCCACTGCCTACTCGCGGGAAATTCAAGTTTCCAACCTCAACGGTATTCTAACTGGTGAAATAGCTGGGGCAGCGATCGCCTCTGGTAAATTCATTGATGGTGCTGCACTCGCTTTTCTTGCCAGAGAAACTGGCTGTATTGTCACCACTCATGATGGTTCCGTTCCTCCTCCCTTGCACACCTGTAAGGACTACAGCCTACCTGGACTCATAGTCGCTACATCTGAATCAGTACACCAGCACTTATTAATAGCAGTGCAAAGTTTGGCAGCGTAAGCATGTAATGGCATTTTCCTATCGTGCTTGAAAATATTTTTTGCTCAACTTACTCATGAATCTTTTTAAGTTTAACTGAGCAATTCTCATCGGTGTCAAATCTCGAATTGCATGAGCATAAGACGATCGCTTGTCGAAAAAGATATTAACATCATGTAAAATGACCTGGAAACGTTTCAAAATATTCTCAGTCCTGTACTCAGTCAAAATAGCCTCAGAGAGAAAAGGTAATTGAGGACGATTTATAACTTCTAGAATTCGCTGCACGTCAAATTCTCGGGCATATCCAGCAATTTTATAACAGTTAAAACCAGGATCTAAGTAATCGGATAAACCACCATTGACACTGGAAAAAACTTGACAACCACATGCCATTGCTTCTAGAGGTTGCAGTCCAAACCCTTCAGTTACTCCCTGTTGCGCCCAATATTCTGCTGAATCATATAGGTAAACTTTAGCCCGATTAAATAGTTCTGCTAAATCTTCAACATAAGAATTCACGACGACTACGCGACAGCTTTGTTCTAAAGCAGGAATTAATTCTTGGATGAGATATTGAGAAGATTTTCGTGCTTGAACTAAAACGTCTATATCCCGCTGGCGATTAAAATTGTGAAATTCATCGCTAATTTGGTTGGGCAAATAATAAATGAGTGAATGCGGCGATCGCTGTCCCCAATACCCCATCGTATGACGACTGACAGTAATAATTGGAATATTGGCTGAAAGCCTAAATCCATAATTCGTACTATGAGCATGATAGATCGCATGATATTGTTTGAGCTGATGAGCGAGTTTGGCGACATCAAATCCCCAACTCAATACAAATACGATCTCGTCTGGATTCAGATCGCTTTGCAGCAAATCATCTAAAAACGGCGTATCCTTTTCTCGCTGACGATATGTTACGGCTTCTGCATCACAAATCTGTTTTGCCAGATTTAGAGTTTTTAATTCCGCCCACAGCCCACCACAGGCAAACTTCCCACCCGTTCCCGGTACTAAGAAATACAATTTTCTCATGCGATCGCCTCATCTGCTGCCTGTAAGTTAGCTCATCCAAACCAAATTCAACCTCATTCATACTCATCTGAGGCAAGCTATGTTTACATTTCTCAACTTAAAAGGGCTTTAACTGGTAGACAACAATCTTTTATCCTGAAGTAGTATGAGTGTTTGCTTGTAGGTGCAAAATGCCCGAACCCGATAAAAACGAAATCAAAATTGAACCTGGGACTTTGCTGTTGATTATCTCTGCTTTGCTGCTTATACCTTTACTTTTGGCTGGCTTTTTCTTTCAATAGTATGCGCGACTTATGCTAAGCAAGGATAAGTCAAGTCTGCTGACAAAGAGTCAAAATTGCAGCTTACTTCCCGCCCCGAGGCAGAGAAATGCCTTTGATTTTTTTATAAACTGATACGGCATAAGAATCAGTCATGCCAGAAATATAATCTGTGACTTTCAAAATTTTATTGTATAAATCTAAGTTTTCATCATCTGCTTTAAAATTAGGCAGTAATTTTTTAATTAAATAGCTCTTAGAAAGATCCTCTTGACTAATAGCAGTAATAAACTCTTCTAACAAACCTCCTAAAACTTCATAGCCTGCTACTTTAACTTCAATCACTTCGCAAGATTCGTAGACTTTTCTACGGGTAATATCGACAATTTCTTTAAGACTATCTGCCGAAGGAATGACTGATGTTAAAGGTGCGTCAAATTCTCCAGATAATATTTCAGACTCGAAGTCTAGAAAAATATGCTTAGCTTCAAGGATTAATTGGTGAATTGCTTTGGAGCGCAAATATTTAATGTTATCTAATAAATCGCTACCCAAATATTCTAAATTGTCTTCTTCAAGTAGAGTTTTTAATAAGTTTTCTGCTTCTTCATAGGTGATATAACCCATACGAAAGCCATCTTCTAAATCGACAATATGATAACAAATATCGTCAGCCGCTTCTATCAAAAATACGAGTGGATGTCTGCACCACCAAGCAGACTTTGCATCGCGACGAATCAAGCCAACTTCAGTGGCAATTTGTTCGACTAAATTTTTTTCTGCCTGAAAAAAGCCGTGCTTAGCTGTACTTTTACCTTGATATTGTGGAAAAACCTCACCAGAGATCGAAGATTCTCTAGGATATTTCATAAAAGTTCCTAACGTTGCATAGGTAAGTTGCAAACCAATGCGATCGGCTTGTTTCTCTTTTTGAGTTATAATTCTGAATCCTTGGGCATTGCCTTCAAAGCAGGTGAGATCGGCTTGTTGTAGTAGATTTAACTGTTGTAATACTGACTGAGCGCGAGCCGATTTAAACCACTCTTGAATCGCATCTTCACCAGTATGACCAAATGGCGGATTGCCAATATCGTGTGATAGACAAGCAGCAGCAATAATATCGCCAAAATCAGAGGCAATATAATCATGTAAATTTTTACTATGTCTTTTAATAATTTCTTCCCCGACAATTGTGCCGAGGGAACGTCCCACACAAGATGCTTCTAAACTATGAATGAGACGGTTGCGAACGTAATCGTTATTAAATAGAGGAAAGACTTGTGTTTTATCCTTTAATCTTCTAAAAGAAGAAGAGAAAACAATGCGATCGAAGTCTCTTTGAAATGATGTCCGATTTTGTGCTGGAATTTCTGCCTCGTAAGTTTCTAGAATTTCTCCCAGCCGTTTACGAGATAGTAATCTAGACCATGCCATTAAGGTAGCCATTCTATACCCCTTATCAGTGGATAAACCTACAATAAGTCTATTCCTCACTTATTGCTTGTGCTACCCCAGATAAGGAGCGATCGCGCTTAATTCACCTAACACAACGTGACAGTCGTAAGAGTAGCGATCGCACTAGACTAGAGATCCTGCTCGAAATTCTCAACCTTCCATAATGCAGAGATTTAAACTGTCTCAGTCAAATCGTTGGGCGATCGCCTGTTTAATTAGTATTTCTACTCTGTTGCTAATCTGGTTTGTCTCACCAATACCATCGCTGCTAGCAAAACCGCAAGCACAGGTATTCGATCGCGTCTGGCAAACGGTTAATGAAAACTTTTTCGACCCTAAATTCAACGGCGTAGACTGGAAAGCAATGCGAGAGCAATATAAGTCTCAAGCAGTTCGAGCAAAATCGACACCAGAATTTGCTACCGTTGTCAATCAAATGCTGTCCCAGTTACGGACATCTCACACGCGCTATTACACCGCAGATGAGCCTGCATATTATCAACTTTTGGGTATTTTTGCCAAACGCAATCCTGACTTACAGAAACAGTTAAAAAAATTCTTGCCTCAAGGTAAGATTGAATATCCTGGAATTGGCATTTTTACCAAAGAAATTCAAGGCAAAACTTTTATTAGTGGCATTTTAGAAGGAAGTCCGGCGGCGAAAGCCAAATTAAAAGTCGGCGATCGCATTATTAGCATAGATGGCAAACCTTTCCAACCAATTCAATCTTTTGCAAATGTTGGTAAGCCAGTTGCGATCGCAATTCAGCGAAATGCTGATACTCAAACTCAGCAAGAAATTGAGGTTACGCCGCAGATATATGATGCTACGACGCTGTTTCTCAAGGCACAGCAAGCCAGTACCCAAATTATTCAAAAAGAAGGTAAAAAAATTGGGTACGTACATATTTGGTCGTATGCAGGTGACGAATACCAGCAGCAACTTGAAGAAGATTTAATGTACGGTCGCCTCAAAGATGCCGATGGATTAGTTTTAGACTTGCGGGATGGATGGGGTGGCGCATCGCCTAATTATCTTAATATATACACTGCCAATGGTCCCAGCGTTACCATGACAGGACGCGATCGCCAATCGTCCACAGCAAACTATCAATGGAAAAAACCAGTCGTGATGCTTGTCAATGAAGGTAGTAGAAGCGGTAAAGAAATTCTAGCGTTTGGCTTCCAGCGCTATAAAATTGGCTCTGTCGTTGGTTCTCCTACAGCAGGCGCAGTAGTAGGAGGTCGTCCTTTCATCATGCCAGATGGCAGCGTCCTTTATTTAGCCGTTGCTGACGTGATAATTGATGGCAAATATAGACTAGAAGGCAAGCCCATCACTCCAGATATTACCGTTCCCTTTACTTTAGAATACGCCCAAGGCGCAGACCCGCAAAAAGAACGGGCGATCGAAACAGTGACTAGTTATCAGGCACAGGGAGCAGAGGCTCTGAGGGACAAGGGAGACAAGGGAGACAAGGGGGACAAGGGGGACAAGGGGGAACTCGCTCTTCCCCACGACCGAAGGGAGTGGGGATTAGGGGGCGAAGGGAGACAAGGGGGACAAGGGAGAATAACTATAAATGACCAATGACCAATTAGAAAGATTAGAATCGCTCAAGGCTGGAACCGTAGCATCTGCAACTTTAGCTTTGGCGTTCGTCGTCACTACCTTTGTAAATAACTTCTTGCTTACCCCTAGCGTTTTCAGTTTCTCCAGCCTTTTTGCAGGAGCGATCGCAGTCGTTTGTGGCTTTCTATTTGGCGTGACATATCGCTATATCATTCGAGAGGATAGCAATATTCAGTTAAAAACTGGAGCTGTTATGGCTTTTGGTTGCGTGCGCGGCTTAACTCAAATCGAAATGGCGCTGCAATCCTCCCAGACAGTCTTACCCGCGATCGCGACTGCTGGAGAAAGTATAGTCTGGTTTGCCCTTGCCGCGATCGCCCTGTCGTTGTCTATTCGCCTCGGCTGGGTGAAAGCTTTTAGTTCAAACTAAACTCCTCAAATTGAGTTGGAGTATAAAGCATTTCCCGATCTACGGCGGAAAGAATTTGATTATTCGCTTTTTCTGAATTTAAACAACGACAAATCAGTTGAGCTACATCAGCGCGATGAATCGTTCCCGCAATACGCGGATCTGCTGTTAGCAAACCATTACCCGTCGCTGGTTCCGATTTCAATCCCCCAGGACGAATGACTGTATAAGTCAAACCACTTGCTGCAAGATAGTTTTCTGCTTGTTCCTTCTCGACTAAAACATCTTTCAAAGTCGCTAAAGCTTGCGGAGGTATAGCTGCTACACTATTGCCGCTACCGATAGAAGATACCAAAATAAACTTTTGTGCGCCTGCTTTCACTGCTGCATCAATTAGGTTTTTATTACCTAAATAGTCGGCTCTGACTCCATCTTTAGGTAAACCGCCAATCGTGCTAATAACTGTAGAGATGGAATCTCCCAGCATTGCCCGTTCTACGTCTTCAACATTCAACGCATCGCCAAAAACTACCGAAATTCCCATCGCTTCTAATTCCGCTTGCGCCGCCGCTGTCCGCAACAATGCTTTTACCTGCAAACCTTGTTGTACCAGGCATTTAGCAATTTCCCGCCCCACACCGCGACTCGCACCAGCCAGAAAAATGTAAGAACTATCCGTCATGTTTCTAATTTCAATCTAGTATGCAAGCTACACAATTCATTGTGGACGATCGATTACACCTTTTGACGTATGATGTCTCAAATCTCTCCCGGCAAAGTCTTTGACTGATATAGCAATCCAATTTGATTGGTGAACGTTTCTCGTGTAGAGACGTTACATGTAACGTCTCTACACGGGCTGGCTAGTAATAGCGATGTAGAAATTGATTGAATCGTCTACTGTGGTATTTAGTTATAGAGACACTATAGTGAGTTTCACAATTTTGACTTTTAACTTTTAACTTGTGACTTGCTAAGCAGTAGGGGAAAGTATGCAGGGGGTTTAAAAGCATTGCCATCTCGTTCTAGCTTTCTGCGTCACTTTTTCCAACTGGCGATCGTTAACATTCTCTCAAACCTCATGGTTCCCTTAGCTGGGTTAGTGGATGTCGCCTTTTTGGGACATTTACCGGAAATTCGTTACCTAGCAGGAGTCGCTTTAGCAACTGTTCTATTTAATTACATCTACTGGACATTTGGCTTTTTACGGATGGGGACAACGGGGATGACTGCTCAAGCGATCGGGCGGGAAGATCGAGAAGGAGTCATACTTATAGGCTTACGTAACGGCTTAATAGCACTCTCGTTGGGATTATTAATTTTAGTTTTGCAACAGCCTTTGAGAATGCTAGGCTTTACCCTCCTGAGTGCGACACCAGAAGTCAAAGCATCCGGTCAAGCATATTACGATGCTCTCATTTGGGGCGCACCAGCGACCTTGCTCAACTTTGTACTCATTGGTTGGTTCTTGGGGCGATCGCAAAGTGGCAAGGTATTTTTGCTCTCGGCTGTCGGTAATCTATCTAATGTGGTGCTAAATTACTTATTTATTGTGCGCTGGGGATGGCAAAGTACTGGAGCAGGACTAGGAACGGCGATCGCTCAGTACCTCATGTTGCTAGTAGGGCTGATTTTAATCAATCGAGAAATCCCACTTGTAAAAATACATCAGCATCCAGCAAAAGCATCATTCGTCAGACAAATTCTCAATCCCAGCGATCTACGGGCAGCATTCGCGCTCAATGGCGAAATTCTAGTCCGCACCTTTGCTTTAGTTTCCACATTTGCCGTATTTACCAATCTTAGTTCGACCTTGGGAACGGAGATTTTATCTACCAATGCGGTATTGTTACAAGTGGTGACGCTGACAGCATACTTTATTGATGGACTTGCCTTCGCCACCGAAACCCTAGCCGGAGTTTTTCTAGGCAGAGGAGCGATCGCCCAATTAACCCAACTCATATGGGTATCTGGAACAGCAAGTTTGAGCGTAGGAATACTGTTTGCGATCGCCTTCATTCTCATCCCCACACCCTTATTCGGGTTATTGACTAACCATAGTGCAATTTTGGGACGAATTGGCAGTTATGTAGGCTGGTTGCTACCAGTTTTGGGATTTGGGGCGATCGCCTACATGTTGGATGGTTACTTTCTCGGCTTAACCGCAGGTCGGATTTTGAGAATTTCGGTGCTTGCGGCTGCTTCGTTGGGATTTGCACCAATGGCTATCGCTGCGTGGTATTTCCGTAACACTCATCTACTCTGGTTGTCTCTGGCTTTATTTATGGTTGTCAGAGCTTTGAGTTTGGCAATATTTGTGCCGAGAACCCTCAAGACTAATTCTATCGATCGTTGCCAGAGATCCGATCCCCCCTAGCCCCCCTTAAAAAGGGGGGAACAAAGTCTCTTTTTACGGCGTTGTTTTTCTAACTCCTCGTACCAATTCTATTTATCCTTGCACTAAATCGGTCGCTCATAGCCCCCCTTGTTAAGGGGGGTTGGGGGGATCTTCCGTGGCGCAGTCAGATCAAAATGGTATCGCCTGCTTCTTGCCATCAAACAGAGAGAACAAAGCCCCCTTAAAAAGGGAGTTGGGGGAGCTTCAAAATCTTGGCATCACAACAGAGATGTATTGACCAATCCCTGCATCCAAAAATACTCGTCTCAAGCTGCTGGAACTTTACCTGATATCGCTTCAACAAATGCAGCGTGTGAAATTCTCGCGCCTGTTTGCAAATATTCCATCGCTGTTAGCGCTGCCCAATGTGCGTCCCAATCGGAACCAGAACAGCAATCTTCAATAACGTGGAAGTGGTAATCGTGCTGATGAGCATCCGCTGCCGTGTAATGCACGCAAACGTTCGTCATCATACCAATTAATACTAAAGTATCTACCTTCAACCCCCGCAGCAGGATCTCTAAATCCGTACCAAAAAAACAGCTGTAGCGACGTTTGCTAATTGTAAATTCTCCGTCAATTGGAGCTAATTCACAATAATAATCAGTACTAGCCCAAGTTTCCAAACAGTGAATCGGTTCTGCACCATCTAACTCCCGTCCAAAATCCACCATTTCTTTACGATGGACTTCTTTACAGTGAATAATTGGTAGTTTTGCTTGACGCGCTGCTGCTAAAACTCGCTTTGCCTTGGGCAACAATTGGGCAATACCAACATAGGAAAGCGTGCAATCTCCTGTGAACGCTCCAGTTTGCAGATCGACACAAATTAAGGCAGTTTTGTTTGGCTCTAGCTTGAGGTTCATCACTGATTGGTAATTGGTAATTGGTAGTTGGTAGTTGGTAGTTGGTAATTGGTCTTTTGTTACTGATAACTTTGTAGAGACTTTACATCTAACGTCTCTACATTGATAACTGATAACTGATTCTATCGGGTTTGATCTGCCCAAGGGGTAAGCTGTCTGGAGAGCCACTTCAAACTGTAGTCAATTAGTAAGCCGATCGCGCCAATTAAAGCAATACAAAATAATACTTTCTCTGTTTGCAGAAATCGTTGAGCTTGAATAATTTTGAAACCTAAACCGCTTTGAGCTGCTACCAATTCGGCAATGACTAAAAAGTTCCAAGCTCCAGAAATATTAACTCGTAGAGTATCTAGAACGCTAGGAAATGTTGCTGGCACAATCACTTTGAACAAGACATCGCGACGATTTGCCCCTAAAGTATAGGCAACATTAATCATCTCGTTGGGAATGAATTTGACCGCATCTGCTACCATGATGGCGTTGTACAGTACGACACCCAAGAAGACAATTAGTATCTTGGCTTCTTCACCTAAACCAACCCAAATCACAATTAGCGGTACAAATGCGGTGACAGGCATATATCTCACCGTACCGACAATGGGAGCGAATAGGCTTTCCATGCTGTAGAAAGTTCCCATTGCGATTCCCATTGGTACTCCAATAATTGCGGCAAATAGAAAACCGCCGAGAACCCGACCGCAGCTTACGAGGACATCCATAATGAGATTGTCCTGAGTCAACATATCTATACCAGCTTGGAGAACCGCTGTTGGTGTGGGGAGAAACATTGGCGGAACCCAACCCGCGTAACTCGCGATCGCCCATAATATTAACGGTACTGCGAGAGATGTTGCGGCGATCGCCATTGCCAGCCAACGGGGGAAACCTTGGCGGATGCTCCAAAACACGGAAGGTTCGAGATAGCGGTTTTGACGAGGCGAAGCTAGATCTGAATTACTGAAACTAGATTGAGCCACCAGTGGTATTACCTCCATCTATTAGCAAATACTTTAGAAACTTTCAGTAACTGGAGCAGCAGAGGATGTGAGTCGATCGCTGTGAAGAATTCCGTTATTTTGCTGAATTGTCGATCGGTTGTCTCAGTCTTCTGCTACTAAAAAGCATAGTGTAGAGAAAAGCAAGATTTAGGCAGCTTATTTTAATACTATTACAGTTGCTGAATTTATATGTTTGTATTTATTTATACTCAAATCAAGTATCATAATTGAAAGAAATTGGTGTAAACTAGTTTACTTCCATTCAGGTAATACTTTGTACCCTATTGACAACAATTTGCGCGGCGATCGCTCCTTTGTTTTTTTCTCTTGCAACTGCGATCGTACTGATAAAAATAGTTGATTGGCGATCGCGCTTTAAAGCTATATTGAGAAGTCGGAAGTCGTGAATCGTATGTTAGCAAACTATTACCTTTGAAGAGGCATCATTCATAGCCAAAAATCTGTATCTCAATTAACAATTTTAGTAGATAGCTTGAGATTAACTGAATTAGAGCAACTTGACAAAAGTATAGATCGCGATAATTTTTAGATGTAGGAATGCGTAGCTTATGCTTGATACCCGCTTCAACGGTCAATTGCGGGAACAATCAACCCAATCGGGACGAGCCGATCTAAATCAACCTAAGTTGGAAGTCCGAGAAATCTGCAAATCCTATTCCAATCGTGGTAAGGAATTGGTAGTACTAGAAAAGATTAACTTCCAACTTGACCCTAGAGAATTTGTTTGTTTGGTTGGTGTATCTGGGTGTGGTAAATCTACTCTACTTAATATCGTGGCTGGACTCACAACTCCTTCCGCAGGTCAAGTATTAGTTGACGGTCAGGCTGTGACTGGTCGTCCTGGGAGCGATCGCGGTATGGTGTTTCAAGGCTACACGCTTTATCCTTGGCTAACAGTCTCGCAAAATATTGCATTTGGTTTGCAGTTGCGTAAAATGTCCAAAGCGGAGCAGCGAGAGCGGGTAGCATACTACTTGAACGTAGTTGGCTTAACTCAGTTTGCTAAAGCTTACCCAAAACAATTATCAGGTGGAATGAAACAACGAGTTGCGATCGCTCGTGCTTTAGCCAACGAACCAGAAGTACTATTGATGGATGAACCTTTCGGCGCTTTGGACGCTCAAACCAAAGAACAAATGCAGCAATTTTTGTTAGAACTTTGGGAGCAAACTCATACGACTGTATTGATGATTACTCACGATGTCGAAGAAGCAATCTTTCTTTCCCAGCGCATTTATGTCATGAGCAGTCATCCCGGTCGGCTGCAACTAGAAATACCTGTCAATTTGCCAGCCAATCGTCATTTAGAAATTAAACTCTCATCAGAATTTGTTGAGATAAAACGTCAAATTCTGCACGCTTTGCGCGGTGAGTAGGGGAGTCGGTAGGGGCGGGTTTCCAAACCCGCCCGTATGGGAGTCGGAAAGAAAGACTTATTCGTGTAACTTTCAGAAATAGAGTGTAAGTGATGGTTAAATTTCCTGCAAGACGTTTGATTGTGCTGGCTTTGATATCTTTGTTATGGGCTGTTGCTTGTTCTCCTCAAACTTCAACAACTTCATCTTCTTCCCCTTCATCTCCTACGCCTCAACCTCAAGTATTGATTTCTGGTATTAATCCTTGGCCTGGATATTCAGGTCACTATGTCGCACTCCAAAAAGACTTTTTTAGTCAAGAAGGCATCAAGGTGCAAGAAACTTTCTTTCAGAGTGCAACAGAAGGTATTACTGCATTTCTAGCTGGAAAAGTTGACGTAGGCTGGGTAACATCAGGAGATGCAGTACAAATGATTAGCAAAGATCCGTCAATTCGGATGTTCTATGTTGTCGATTATTCAAATGGATCGGATGGTATTTTAGGTCATAATATCAACAGTCCCAAAGATATGAAAGGGAAAACCGTTGCTAGAGAAAATATATTATTTGAGAAGGTTTTATTACGTAGCTACTTAGAGAAAGGCGGATTGACCGAACAAGATGCGATCGTAAGAGATTTAACTGCCGCAGATGCAGCAGCGGCATTTGCTGCCAAACGTGTCGATGCTGCCGTATCTTACGAACCCTGGTTGACTAAAGCAGCCAAGGAAAGTGGAGGAAAAATTATTTTTACCACTAAAGATACGAATTTAATTGCTGATGTATTAGTCGTAAGACAAAAACTGATTGAAAGCCGCAAAGCGGATCTTCAGGCTTATGTGCGGGCGATCGATAAGGGAGTTAAGTTAGTGAATTCTGGTGATGAAGAAGCAATCAAAATTGCTGCTCAAAAGTTAGGAGTCACCCCAGAGGAAGCAAAAGAACAAATCGCGGGAGTCAAGATTTTTGATTTGGACAGTAACAAGTCAATTGCATTTAATTTAAATCATCCCAATAATGCAATGAAAAATTTCGAGCTGACGGCAAGAGCTGCTTATGACTTTAAAATAGTTCCTAAACCTCTTGAGCTGAAATCTTTGTACGATGATTCTATAGTCAAATCAACTTAAACTTTATCATCCAAATTGTAAGGTGGGCATTGCCCACCTTACTACCACTCACCATGATGCACTCTAAAGCTGTCTGTCAAAGCTGGTTTTCGACGCAAAAAATTAGTGACAACCTCTACCTAATTAGCGAACCGCATTACTATTGGTGGAATCGGGCAAATCTCTGGTTAATTAAAGGTCGCGATCGCGATCTTTTGATCGATACTGGGCTAGGGGTTGCGAGTTTGCGGCAATACATTGCTAGTTTAATTGATAAACCGTTGTTGGCGATCGCCTCTCACATTCACTTCGATCATGCGGGTGGGATGCACGAATTCGACGAACGCGCCATTCATGCGGCGGAAGCCGAAGCACTGCAAAAAGGAGATGATTATGAGGCGTTGTGTACGCCAGCACAAGGTTGGGTATTAGAAGAACATTTCGACTTGCTACCTTACCCTGGATTTACAGTCGAAACATATACCTTAAATGCAGCAGAACCTACACAAATTCTTCAAGAAGGAGACGTATTAGATTTAGGCGATCGCGCTTTTGAGGTGTTGCATCTCCCTGGACATTCCCCTGGCTGTATTGCTTTATATGAACCCAAATCTCAAGATTTGTTCTCTGGAGATGTGATTTATGATGGCGAGTTGTTAGACGAACTTCATTGCAGTGATATCCCTACTTATATTGCTACCTACGAACGGCTAGAAAAACTGCCAATAGAGACAGTTTATCCCGGTCACTACACGTTTTTTGGCAAAGAGAGATATCAACAAATCATCGCCGAGTATTTAGCAGCAAGGCGCAAACCAGGGTGTCCTTCGGAAATTCAAGTGTAGGGCATTGCCCCCGAGGATCGGAGGGTTGTTAAGGGATCGAGTCTTATCTGCGCTACACTTCGCGAACGCTTAGCGCGCCATCACTATCACTAGCAGCAAGCTTTAACCAGTCTATCGGCTCCCGCGAAAATAGAAAAGATACTCCAACCGCCCCGACAAAGTTATCTAGATTCAACCCCTTCTCGGTATCCACAACCGTTCCTTGACCGTAGAATAAGCGATGAATCCGAAAACGATGGTAGTTAGCGATGAGTTGAGGTAGCGTCACGTACTGACGGTAGTTGCGGGGGTATAATTCGGCATCTAATTTAGGCAAAAGATACCAAGGACAGCGAATAACTCGATGATGGGCGTTGTGATAGCCAAAGTTTAGCAGCAATACATTTAGCCAAGACCAACGCAGAGAAATGAGGTTAGAGAAAGTATTTGCTTCCTCATGTTCCAAACTGTATTGCGGTAAGGATTGACCTAGTTGAAACACAGTGTACGTGTGCTGAAAGCAGTCGATAAATCTGAGGATGTTGATAAAGCAAATATAAGCGAAAAAGTAAAGAACAATGGCATGGGGAGAATAGATTGCTAAGGCTGTGAATAGGCTACCTCGGAGTAATAGTAACAAACCGTTACGCACTCGCTCATCTCGGCGCTGTTGTCCCAAAAATGGAGAAAGGGCATTAAACCACCGCAACAAAAAGTTAATAGCGGGAAAATAAAGCCATTCCAGCGCCACAATTAGGCGTACTATCGGCTTTGGTGCAGTTTGGAGGAAATCTGGTAGGGAAAAAGCAGAAAAGTCAGCCCTGTTTTTATGATGGGCTAAATGGTTGCTGGCAACATCGCGATAACGACTGTAGCAAGAACCTGTCAGAAATAACATTACCTGCGCAAATGCGACATTCCAGCGCGGGTTACGAAAAATGTTGCCATGAATAAATTCATGGACGAAGTATGCTGCCCAAATTAGCGTATGGGTTAATAACACCGTACCCAAGAGGTTTAACCACCACAAATGCTGCACGATGCAGAAAATTGCAAAGCTGTATCCTACCAAGACGTAGGTTAACGCCGCACCGTTAATCCAGTAGTTGCGATCGTTGATATAGAAACTTGCATCTGGGGTAGCTGCCGTAGTCATATCACTAAATGGATTTCCGAATCTAGCCTCGGATTCAGCATACGGGTGTCCATGCATGAAATATGTTTTGAATAATACAGTTAGTTGGAGCAAGAGAACAGTAGGAAACGATCGCTATCGAGCTAGCGTTCCTTTGGCTCCAAATTCATCCAAACTGCGTAAGTAATTTCCAACTGTCTCCACAAAACGCGGCGATCGCGATAAGTCGCCAAAAATCTCAGATATACCGAGTAAAGGTCGAGGATCGGAGCCGCCGGAACGAGCGCGTTGTGTCAAAATATCTGCCATAGGATCGTCGATCTCGATCGCGTTGCCTTGGTCATCCTGTCCCTTCAGGTAACGGAACCAAGCAGCAATCGTCAGACTCATATATTCGATCGCCCCATCCTGTTGTAGAGCGTCACGCAACGAACCCAGAATAAATTTTGGCATCTTAGCAGCACTATTGAGACACAAACGCGGTAGCCGATCCTGTATTTTAGGATTGGCAAATCGTTGAATTAACGTCTGTTTGTAAGCGTCTAGATCGATTCCCGGTACGGGTTGAAGCGTGGGTGTAACTTCTGCCATCAGGCGATCGACGGCTTGCCGAATTGCCGGATCTGCCATTACCTCATGCACGTAGGTATATCCTGCCAGAGTGCCGAGATAACCAATGAGTAAGTGACTGGCGTTGAGTAACCGAATTTTCATCATCTCATAAGGATGAACGTCATCGGTCATTTGTACGCCTACAGATTCTAAATCCGGTCTACCCGCACAAAAGTTATCCTCAACGACCCACTGAAGAAATGGTTCTGCCACAACTGGAAAGGCATCATCAATCTGAAATTGCTCCGCCACCATTTTGAGATCGGCTGCTGTTGTCGCGGGAGTAATGCGATCGACCATGCAGTTAGGAAAGGTGACGCGATCGCTAATCCAATTTCCTAACTCTGGATTTTGCATTTGAGCAAAGGCAGTTAACATTTTACGGGCAATATTGCCATTACCCTGTAGGTTGTCACATGATAACACCGTAAACGGTGGCAATCCTTGTTGGCGACGCTTATTCAGTGCTGCTGTCAAAAAGCCATAGACCCCAATTGGTTCGTGTGGATGTTGTAAATCGTGCTGAATTGTCGGATGGTGAGCATCAAATTCGCCGCTACCTTCAATGTAGTAATAGCCTGCTTCTGTAATCGTCAGCGTCACAATTCGACAGTGGGGATCTGCCAGTGCGTCAATAACGCGGGCGCGGTTATCTGGGGCAAAGAGATAGCGTGTAATCGAGCCAATAACACGCGCCCAATCGCCTTCAGTCGAGCGTTCCACCAAAGTATACAAACAATCCTGAGAATGCAGGGCATCGCGCATCCGGCGATCGAATTCCAGCAGTCCCACCCCGCAGATACCCCATTCGCGATCGTGAGTTTGCTGCAAATAGTTATCAAGATATAGTGCTTGGTGCGCTCGATGGAATCCACCCACACCAATATGGACGATGCCATTAACTAAGGAGTGGCGATCGTAATTGGGAACGCGGATGTTGTTCGGCAAACGAGATAAGGAAGCTTCATTCAGCTTAATTGTTGAGCCTGTGCTGATATTGCTGTTCATGGAATTCATCAGTAGTTAAATGGTGACGACGAACTTTAGGAATAGCTTCACCTTGCTGGTTAAATAAATGACAGAGATCGCCGTTAATCTGGAGCGGTGCGAGATCGTGCATCCGGCTGGGATTATCTCCGTCTGTTTGCACAATTAACGTGTCGCCACCCGCAATCTTGACGTAGAGAAAAGTTTCTCCACCCAACCGTTCTACAACAAGTACTTCGCCATTGAGCGTGGCGTTATGGCGATCGAGTCGCAAGTGTTCGGGACGAATTCCCAGCGTGGCTCTATCTCCTACCGACAATCCAGGCTGGACGGGAATTGTTACTGTTGCCTCACCAGGCAGTGCAACTGTTGTCCCAGAATTATTTACAGCTGTCACCGTCACTGAGAGAAAATTCATTTTAGGCGAACCGATAAACCCAGCCACGAATAAATTGCGGGGATGGTGGTACAGTTCCAACGGCGATCCGACTTGCTCGACAATACCACCCTGCAACACCACAATTTTGTCAGCTAGCGTCATCGCCTCCACTTGATCGTGCGTCACGTATATCATCGTGGCTTGCAAAGTATCATGAAGGCTAGCAAGTTCGATCCGCATCTGTACGCGCAAGGCTGCATCCAAGTTTGACAGCGGCTCGTCGAACAAAAAGACTTTAGGTTTGCGCACCAAAGCCCGACCGATCGCTACCCGTTGGCGTTGTCCTCCCGATAGTTCTCTAGGCTTCCGATTTAATAGCGGTTCTAATTGAAGGATACGGGCAACTTCTTTCGCTCTTTCAAGACGCTGAGCCTTAGGAACACCCGCTAGGCGCAGACTAAACGCCATATTCTCTGCTACCGTCATGTGGGGATACAAGGCATAGGTTTGAAACACCATTGCCAACCCGCGTTTATCTGGTGGTACGTCATTTACTCTCACGCCATCAATGAGTAAATCGCCAGATGTGATTTCCTCCAGTCCAGCGATCGCCCGTAACAAAGTTGATTTGCCACAACCAGAAGGACCGACAAAGACAACAAATTCGCGATCGCCGATATCAAGATCGATACCTTTAATCACCTCAGTATCGGCATACCGTTTATGGATATTTCTTAAAGTAACTGTTGACATAATTTTGGTAATTGGTGATTGGTAATTGGTAGTTGGTAATTGGTAGTTGCATGGTACGAGATCGATTAATTCCGAATTCCGAATTCCGAATTCCGAATTCTTACTTCACTGCTCCAAACGTCAACCCCCGTACCAGTTGCCGTTGACTGAGCCAACCGAAGATCAGGATGGGGGCGATCGCCAGTGTTGATGCGGCGGAGAGTTTTGCCCAGAATAGCCCTTGGGGGCTGGAAAATGAGGCAATAAATGCTGTGAGTGGGGCTGCATCTGCTGTCGTCAGGTTTAAGCTCCAGAAGGCTTCGTTCCATGACAAAATAATTGAAAGCAGCGCGGTGGAGGCAATTCCAGGTAATGCTAGGGGTAGCAAGACATGGAGCAGTTCTTGGCGCGTGTTTGCCCCATCCATGCGATCGGCTTCGAGAATATCTTTGGGAACTTCTTTGAAGAAGCTGTAGATCATCCAGACAACGATCGGCAAGTTAATCAGGGTATAAATGATAATCAAACCGATGCGGGTATCTAGCAATCCCAAGTTGCGACACAGAATGTAGATCGGCACTAATACGCCTACGGGTGGCAGCATTTTGGTAGATAGCATCCACAGTAAGGTTCCTTTGGTGCGCTTAGTAGGGAAGAATGCCATTGCATAGGCAGCAGGTACGGCAAGCAGTAGCGCGAGTATTGTCGAACCGAGTGAGACGGCTATGCTGTTAAACGCATAGTTGAAATAATCTGCCCGATCTTGGATGGCAACATAGTTTTCCAATGTAGGCTGGAAAAACAATTGCGGTGGAGTTGAAACTGCTGCTACTTCAGTTTTGAAGCTGGTAATAAACATCCAGAAGATCGGGAAAAACAAGATGGCAGCAGCTAGCCATCCTAGAATTGTCCAGAGCCAGAGGCGAGAATTTTTACGTGCCATGATTATGTATCCAGATTACGAGCAACGCTACGCATCAAAAAGATTGCGACAATGTTGGCAAGGAGGACGGCAATTAATCCACCCGCTGAAGCACCACCGACATCAAATTCTAGTAAGGCTTTGAGGAAAATATAATAGGCAAGGTTAGTAGTTGCCAGTCCGGGTCCACCACCAGTAGTCACGAAGATTTCGGCAAAGATCGTCAGGAAGAAAATCGTCTCGATCGCAGCGACTACAGCAATAGCGCGACTCAAATGCGGTAGCATAACGAAACGAAATAAGGCGATCGCATTTGCCCCATCCATCCGCGCCGCCTCTAACTGTTCGCGATCTAAAGACTGAATGGCAGTGAGTAAAATTAGCAATGCAAAGGGCAGCCACTCCCAGGAAACAATGATGATAATCGCCAGCAAGGGAAAATCGGCAAACCAATCGATCGCCCCTAAGCCCAATCCTCTTGTGATTTGAGCAAACAGTCCGTTGACTGGATGCATCAACATATTTTTCCAGATCAAGGCGCTGACTGTAGGCATGACGAAGAATGGCGAGATCGCCAGTACCCGCGCAATCCCGCGACCCGGAAAGTCTTGGTCAAATAAGACCGCGAGTAACGTGCCTAGCGCGATCGTAATTGCTAACACCGAGGCGACTAAAATTAGAGTGGTGGCGATCGCCGTCCACAATGCCGGATCGGTGAGGATGAAGGTGAAATTTTCAATTCCGATGAATCGGCGGGCATCTGGATTCAGCAGGTTGTATCGCTGAAAGGAAAACCATAAGGTCATCGCCAGAGGCACAATCATCCACAGCAGCAGCACAATGACCGAAGGCGCAACTAAAGATAAGGTCGATGTCTGTCGCCTAGAACGTTTGGCAGGTGGTGGCGTTGCCTGTTGAGGCTTTACAGCTAATGAGGAAGACATAAGTAAGTCAAAAGTTAAAAGTCAAAAGTCAAAAATTGTAGGGGCGGGTTCACCCGAAATACTGGTCAGAATCAAATACGATCGGTAAACCCGCCCGTACAAAAGTCAAAAATTGTAGGGGCGGGTTCACCCGAAATCTGTAGTTAGCATCAGAGTCTATTTGGGAAACCCGCCCGTACAGGAGTCGGGAGTCGTAGGGGCGGGTTTGGAAACCCGTCCCTACGACTCACTGGTCAATATATCCGGTGTGTTTCATAAACCGTTCGGTTGCACTCTGCGATTGTTGCAATGCTCGATCTACCGAAATGTTGTTGGTCAGTGCGGCGGCGATGGTCTGCCCGACAGAAGCGCCGATCGCTTGAAATTCTGGAATGTCTACATATTGAACTCCCTTATAAGGAGTTGGTTCGGCGGCGGGATGGGTAATATCGGCAGATTGGATTGAGTTCAAGACAATCTGAGCAAACGGTGCGGCTTTTTGATAATTGGGATTGTTGTAGGTGGAAGTCCTCGTCCCTGGTGGAACGGCAACCCAGCCATTTTTGTTCGCAACCAATTGGATGTATTCCTTGGATGTTGCCCAGGCGATGAACTTTTGCGCCTCTGCGGGAGATTTTGAGGTTTGAGGAATTGCTAACGCCCAAGCCCATAGCCAGTTCGATCCATTAGGATACTCTTCAATTGGCGCACGGGCAAAGCCAACGCGATCGGCGACTTGGGATTCTTTCGGATTAGATAACAGTCCCGCTGCAACGGTTGCATCTACCCACATGCCGCATTTACCCGTCGAGAACAACGCGAGATTCTCGTTGAATCCATTAGAACTGGCTCCTGGGGGTCCATATTTTTGTAGCAGTTGGACGTAAAATCCTACTGCCTCTTTCCAGGCTGGAGTATCGAGCTGAGGTTGCCACTTCATGTCAAACCAGCGCCCGCCGGAGGTGTTGACCAAGGTAGACAGAAATGCCATGTTTTCGCCCCAGCCAGGTTTTCCTCGCAGACAAACGCCATATACCCCGTTTGCCGGATCGTGAACTTTACTCGCCCACTGTGCGATCTGAGCGTATGTTGGTTGTTCGGGAACGCTAATTCCTGCTTTGGCAAACAAATCTTTGCGGTAGTACAGCATTGAACTTTCTCCATAGAACGGCAGCGCGTAGAGCGTGCCGTCGTTGGAAAGTCCTTCTCTGATGGGTTTTAGCAGATCGTTTACGTCATAGCTAGCAGGTAGGTTGTTCAATGGTGTTAGCCAACCTCGTCTCGCCCATATTGGGGTTTCATAAGAACCGATTGTCAAGACATCAAATTGTCCTCCCTGGCTGGCAACATCCGTAGTCGTGCGTTGGCGCAACACGTTTTCTTCCAGCACCACCCACCTGAGTTCGATATTGGGGTTTTCTTGTTCAAACTGGCGAGAAAGCCCCTGCATGACAACCATGTCGCCGTTGTTAACGGTGGCGATCGTCAGTCTAGTTTTCTCGGCGGCTGATGAAGACGAACAAGCGTGTAGCAGTTGCACCAGCATCAACCCAGCTAGGAATGCAACCAGTACTTTAGCGAAGCGGGGGATACGCACCGCATAACTCCTTTGATGTTAAAAAATTAAATGAAATTTTGATTTTATGCTCTAGACTTGGGCAAAAGCTCAATAATAGAGATCGTACTCGGCTCGATTTAAAAAATGAGAAGTCAATGAGTATTTGCAATAATTCTTCAACAATAGGTAGAACCAATGACAGCAAGAGCCACCTATGACTTTGCGGGTAAGACCATCCTGATTACAGGCGGTGCAGGAGACATTGGCAAAGCGACCGCACATCGTTTTGCTGCTAATGGTGCAGGTGTGGCACTCTGGGATTTAAACGAAACCAAAATGGTAGATGTAGCGCGAGAACTAGCAGAGTACAACGTTCCAGTCGCCACATTTGGCTGTGATGTCACAACCTCTGAAGATGTCGCCAAAGCTTTTGCTGGGGCTGTAGAGCAATTGGGACGGATCGACTATGTTTTTAATAATGCAGGCTATCAAGGTTTGTTTGCCAAGACTGACGAGTACCCAGAAGATGACTTTCAAAAAGTCATTGACATCAATGTTGTCGGTGTTTTTCACGTTCTCAAGGCTGCCGCACAACATATGCGCGAATCTGGCGGCGGGGCAATTGTCAATACGGCAAGTTATGCGGGGGTAGTAGGTCCACCGAACATGGTGGCTTACGCTGCTTCTAAGTTTGCGGTTGTCGGCATGACTCAGACAGCAGCAAAGGATCTCGCTCCTTATGGTATTAGAGTCAATGCACTCTCTCCAGCGTTAATCGGTCCTGGCATGATGTGGACGCGACAGACAGAATTACAGGCATCTGTAGGATCTCAATACTTTGATTCCAATCCCAAAGTCGTCGAGCAGCAGATGATCGATTCAGTCCCAATGCGCCGTTTGGGAAGCTTAGAAGAAGTTGCTAACGGTGTAGCGTTTCTCATGAGTGAAGAAGCCAGCTATATTACTGGGTTTAACTTGGAGATTACGGGTGGACAGTAGGGGGACAAGGGGGACAAGGGAGACAAGGGGGACAAGGGGGGACAAGGGGGACAAGGGGGACAAGGGGGACAAGGGAGACAAGGGGGACAAGGGGGACAAGGGGGACAAGGAGGTGACTATCAATGACCCACTACCAATTACCAATTCCCCATTACCACTTTTAATAATTTGTAAAGAACTGAGCAAAATGCCTTGCTTTGAGCATATGCTCGAAGATTCAATCTTCCTTTTGAGAGATATACAAATCCTGAAGGTAGGATATGGGAGAAACTGGTTCGGAGCGACGCGATCGCAAGTTAGATCTGGCAGCTCATGCTGCATGGCTCTATTACATAGCCGGAAATACGCAAGAAGAAATTGCAGCAAAGCTCAGCGTGTCTCGGCAAGCGGCACAACGCCTAATTGCGCTGGCAGTGAGTGAAAAGCTGATCAAATTTCGGCTCGATCATCCCTTGAGTGAATGCATTGCTCTAGCTGAAGCGCTACGCGACAAATTCGATTTATCGCTTTGCGAAGTCGTACCGAGTGACGCGGGAAGTGGCGACACATTCAACGGTATTGGCGTGCGTGCTGCTAGCTGTTTAGAAACGTATCTTATTGCAAAAACGCCTACAGTATTGGCATTTACTTCAGGGCGAACATTGCGATCGATGGTGGAGCAGATCCCGTCAATGGAGCGACCGCAGCATAAAATTGTTTCTACTATTGGTAATATGTCTCATTACGGGCGGGCAGGTCATCATGAAGTCGTGATGCATTTATCAGAGCGGGTTGGTTCGCAAGCGTATCCCGTACCGACTCCGGTTGTAGCGACTAGTGTTGAAGAACGGGAACTGTTGCAGACGCAGCGATCGTTCATCGCCGTCAAAACCCTTGCCGAGCAAGCCAAGGCAACATTTGTCGGTATCGGTCAGATTGATTGGAATGCCCCATTACATCAAAATGGCTTTATTAACGATGACGAGGTAGCTGAATTAGTCGAACTGGGTGCAGTGGGGGAGATTGCAGGCTGGGCGTACGATCGCCACGGAGTTTTGCTGCAACAGGGAACGAATAGCCGTGTCGCCAGCGTACCGCTCGAACAACCCGCGCAGCGGCTCGTTATTGGTGTAGCAGGTGGCGTAAAAAAGGTAGAAGCCATTTTAGCTGCTTTAAGCGGCAAGCTAATTACAGGGTTAATTATCGATGAAGCAGCTGCTCAAACAATTCTTGCCAAAATCTGAATTAGCCAGTAAAAAAGCGATCGCCTTCATAATTTAAACAGAACGCGATCGCCCAACCACCAATTACCAACCACCAACTACCAACTACCAATTAAATATCCCGTTCGCTCAATTCGCGAGTCATGTGATCGAACGGTTCATCGATAAAAGCTGTATTTTCTACGCCAGCTGCTACTGCTTGTGCCTTCACAATATCCTTCATCATTTGGATACCGCGCACGGTAGGACCAATTGGTACGCCCAGAGAATTATAAGTCTCCCGCAAGCCTTGTAGCACGCGCTCGTCTAGCACATCCATATTGCCAGCTACCAGCGCGTAAGTCGCATAACGGAGGTAATAATCCATATCTCTCAAACAAGCAGCATAGCGCCGCGTTGTATAGGCATTACCACCAGGACGAATCAATTCTGGTTGTTCGGCAAATAATTGCGAACCAGCCTGCTTGACAATTGATGCAGCATTTGAGTTAACTGTTGCAGCTGCTTGAACCCGTGCCGTTCCGGTGTCAAAGTAGGACTTGAGCCGTTCTAAGGCAGTGCGATCGAAGTACCGTCCTGCCACGTCGTAAGTCCCAATTAAGCTTGTTATTGCATCCCGCATTTGATTGCTCTCCGAATTTTTCCTATCTGTGGTTTGATATTGTTGAGCTAAGGAATTGCACTTGTTAACAACTGACCGTGCCACCTCAAGCCTGAAAGCCTACAAGCAAACCATTGCTCTTTAAGGATTTTAAGCTAAATTTGACCCCGATGAGAAACCATCCATGCGTCCCAATTAATACAGCTTGTTAAGGAATAACTAATATAAGCCTCCAGGCAGACGTTTTGTCATTTAAACTACAAAATTGCCTTCACTCTCTTTCTAGGATGATTCAAATGTGGCAAGATCTGGCTTCCAGCAAACCACATCGTGGCAGCAAGCTGAGAGTGCAATAGTTCCATTCAGTCATTGGCAGATTAAGGAGTCACCATGCCCGAAACCGCACAAGAAGTCTTGAAGATGATTCAAGATCAGAACATTCAAGTCATCGATCTAAAATTCATTGACACGCCTGGAATTTGGCAGCATTTGACGGTATACCAAAACCAAATTGAAGAAAGTAGCTTCACCGACGGCGTAGCCTTCGATGGTTCTAGTATTCGCGGTTGGAAAGCCATTAATGAATCAGATATGGCAATGGTTCCCGATCCAAAAACCGCTTGGATCGATCCATTTATGGCAGAACCGACTCTAAGCCTAATCTGTAGCATTATTGAACCTCGTACAGGAGAGCCTTACGCCCGCGATCCTCGCTCTATTGCTCAAAAAGCCCTAGACTACCTAATCTCCACAGGCATCGGTGACACAGCCTTTTTTGGTCCAGAAGCCGAATTTTTCATTTTTGATGATGTCCGCTTCGACCAAAATCAGCACGAAGGATACTACCACGTAGATTCCATTGAAGGGCGTTGGAATACAGGTAGAAAAGAAGAGGGTGGCAACCTGGGCTACAAACCCCGCTACAAAGAGGGATATTTCCCAGTTGCGCCAACAGATACATCTCAGGATATGCGGACTGAGATGTTGCTGACGATGGCTAAGTGTGGCGTGCCAATCGAAAAGCATCACCACGAAGTTGCTTCAGGCGGACAGTGCGAACTTGGTATTCGCTTCGATACCATGATTAGGTCGGCTGACAATTTGATGATTTATAAGTACGTCATCAAAAATGTTGCCAGAAAGTATGGCAAAACTATCACCTTTATGCCTAAGCCAGTGTTCAACGACAACGGCTCTGGGATGCACACCCATCAATCAATTTGGAAAGATGGGCAGCCTTTGTTTGCAGGTGATAAGTATGCTGGCTTGAGCGAAATGGGGCTGCATTACATTGGTGGTATCCTCAAGCACGCTCCTGCACTTTTAGCTTTAACCAATCCCACGACTAACTCTTACAAGCGTTTAGTCCCTGGGTTTGAAGCGCCTGTAAACCTTGCCTATTCTCAAGGTAACCGCTCTGCTTCCATCCGCATTCCGCTATCTGGACCCAATCCCAAAGCTAAGCGGTTAGAGTTTCGTTGTCCAGATGCAACGGCTAACCCTTATCTAGCCTTTGCTGCTATGCTTTGCGCTGGACTAGACGGAATTAAGAATCAGATCGACCCTGGCGAACCCTTAGACGTGGATATCTACGACTTGTCGCCAGAAGAGTTAAGCAAAATTCCTTCGACTCCAGGCTCGTTAGAAGACGCTCTAGAAGCATTGGAAAAAGACCATGAATTCTTAACGTCAACTGGAGTATTCACGGAAGATTTCCTTCAAACTTGGATTGCTTACAAGCTTGACAACGAAGTTAACCCGATGCGGTTACGCCCCCATCCTTATGAATTTGCCCTCTACTACGATTGCTAGAACGTTACATGTAACGCCTCTACATCGCTAAATGAGTTTTCAGCCACCAAATTGCAGGTGGCTTTTTTCATGCGGTAAACATGTTAGGGCGGGTTTGCAGGGATATTTGGTTGGATCTCAGAGATTGCTGGTGAACCCGCCCCTACATTGTCTCCCTTGTCCAAAAATTTTTCACCAAAAATCTCCAGACCTATCGAAAGATTTAGGAATTTTTCGTAACACTTATTTACAATAAATTAAAGATTAGGTAAAGACCGACTCAAAACTGATTCCAGCAACTACCTATGGCTGACACTTTAACAAAACTGACATATCAAACTTTTCAGCAGAGCAAAAATTACTTCGGACTCGCTCACAAGATACTCAGCACGCGGGTAATGAGCCTAGTTTCGCCGAGCGATCGCAAGTCTAAACCCTTACCGCTCGATTTGCTACAGAAAATCAATCAGCGTTACGAACGACTGTTAGAAGTAGACTGGCAAGATGCCGAGGCAGGAGTCTATCCCCACAATATCCTGTTCGATAATCCTTGGGATGAGTTCTTCCTCTACTATCCGGCTGTATGGTTCGATTTGCCGCAAATTTGGGAAAGAGCCAAACAAAAAAACTACCAAGATTTTGACTCGAATTTAGATATTGCCGGCTATCCCAGCTACTACCTGCAAAATTTCCATCATCAAACGGGTGGTTATTTGAGCGACCTGTCAGCCAATCTCTACGATTTACAAGTAGAGATTCTATTTGGTGGCTCGGCTGATGCCATGCGGCGGCGGATTCTTGCATCCTTGAAGCAAGGATTGAGTGATTTTGACGATGTACCCGCTAGCCAAATTAAGATTCTCGATATTGCTTGCGGTACTGGTCGCACTCTAAAAATGATTCGCGCTGCTTTACCCAAAGCGGCGTTGTTCGGTACGGATTTATCCCCAGCCTATTTGCGCAAAGCCAATCAAATGTTGTCTCAAATTCCTGGGGAACTACCGCAATTGCTGCAAGCTAATGCCGAAGAATTGCCATACATGGATAACTACTTCCACGCTACAACTAGCGTATTCTTATTCCACGAACTGCCAGCAGTCGCACGGCAGCGAGTTATCGAAGAAGCTTTCCGAGTCACCAAGCCAGGTGGTAGGTTTATCATCTGCGACTCGATTCAGATGAGCGATTCTCCAGAAATGGAGCCAGCCATGACAGGCTTCTACGAAACCTTCCACGAGCCCTACTACAGACATTACATGACAGATGACTTAGTAGAGCGTCTGGAAAAGGCAGGTTTTGAGAATGTCACTGCTGAAGTCCAATACATGAGTAAGGTATTGGTAGCATGTAAGCCAGTGTAGCAACTGCGAGTGGAAAAATTGCGATCGAAGGCGGTGACGATGCCACCGCCTTTGAATGACGGGAGAAAGTTAAGATTTATTGCTAAAGACAGGCAATTGCTATACCTAAAAGCGATAAATTGGGTCTAGAAGACCTCATAGCTGTTAGAAGGCATTTCTATGACGAGCGATCGACCAGATCCGGCAACGGTAGTAAGTGACTCTATGTCTAGCGAAGAAATCCTCGAAGAGTTAGTTGAAGGTACTGGCATTAACCATGTAGAGGTGATCGAAACTGTCATTGCAAGCTTGCAGCAAGATGAAAGTGCAATGGTCAGTCATACTCAGAATAGCTATTTATGGAAGTTTAAGTATGGTAGCGTTGAAGTCTTCGTGCAACTAACCGGACAAACCGATGAAGACACGTTCAAAGTTTGGTCTGCGGTATTAAAATTACCCACCAAAAACGATGCTGGTTTAATGCGACGGTTACTAGAAATGAACTGGTCTGATACCTTTGAAGCCAGTTTCGGTATCTTTGACGAGCAAATTGTGGTTTTGTCTACCCGCACTGTAGCAGAACTTTCTGCTGGCGAGGTATCCCGCCTGATTACAGTCGTAGCTACGATCGCCGATGATAATGACGAGGCTTTACAACAAGAATTTGCTAATTAGTGGTAGTTGTTAGTTGGTAGTTGGTAGTTAATTCCGCCTTCCCCCTTGTCCCCCTTGTCCCCCGGCTCCCCTCGGGCGGGCTTTGACCGAAGATTAATTGACGTGAGCCATGAAGCTTTTACTAAACCCGCCCCTACAACTCCCGACTCCCGCATTTGGCGGTTAATTCCTCACCTAGAAGCGCCAGGAACAGTCCAAATGGCGATCGATCGCTATTTAGTAGAGCAGCATCAATTAGGTCTAATGCCTGCTACATTGAGGTTTTACACTTGGTCGCCGCCAGCAATTTCTCTTGGCTACCATCAACATCAGTATCCCGATCGCTGGCAAAATTTAATTTGGAATGGTAGGGCGCTCGATTTGGTACGCCGTCCAACGGGAGGTAGAGCAGTTTTACATCAAGGCGATTTAACCTATGCCGTGGTGATGTCAGGATTATCTGGAAGTCGCACTCAGGCATACCAACAAATTTGTGAATTTCTGATTCAGGGGTGGCGATCGCTCGGCATCCAGCTACACTATGGTACGGCTGGACGAGGGTACATTCACAACCCTAACTGCTTTGGTACGGCAACGGGAGCGGATCTCGTCTTGGAGGATGGGACAAAATTAATTGGTAGCGCTCAACTAAGGCGGGGTGGTGTTATCCTTCAACATGGTTCGATGCGGCTGGAACCAGATGAGGATTTGTTTGCTCAAGTGTTTGGCACAGAGGCGTTTGCTGCGATAAAGTTACCTCTGCGACGAGGGGAAGATTTAATTCAATTAGTTATAAATGCTTTAGTTGCATCTGCCAAAAATTGTTTTCATGTTGACTTCGCCGTACAACCATTATCCGAGCAAGAATGGGAAAAAGTATATTTGGATTGTGATTAAAGCTACCACAAAACGCCTTTTCTTCTCTGCTCCCTGCTCTCTACTCCCGACTTCTTGTGAAAGTTAAAGATATTGGCGAACAAGGTTTATTAGAGCGGTTACAGCGTTTTTGTCCGGCAGAAATTATCGGTGACGATGCAGCTGTAATATCATCATCGCCAGAACAATCTCTGGTGGTAACCACAGATATGCTAGTGGATGGGGTACATTTTAGCGATGCTACCACTAGTCCAGAAGATGTGGGGTGGCGATCGATTGCGGCTAACCTTTCTGACTTAGCTGCAATGGGGGCTAGACCGCTCGGAATTACCGTTGCCTTGGGATTACCTGGTGAGGTTCCTGTTGAGTGGGTAGAACGCCTCTACAAAGGCATGGATGAATGTTTGAAACTACATCAAACTCCGATTGTAGGGGGAGATGTCTGTCGTTCTCCAGTTATTACAGTTTCGATTACAGCTTTTGGCAAAGTGGAGCCAAACCAGACGATTTATCGCAATACAGCGCAAGTTGGAGATGCGATCGCCATCACAGGCTTTCATGGTGCTTCTCGTGCTGGTTTAGAATTGCTCATACATCCAGAAATCGGGCAAAATCTGAGCGATCGCGATCGCGCCTTTCTCATCCAGGCGCACCAACGCCCCAAACCCCGCTTAGATGTCTTACCTATTTTGCAAGAAATTTTAGCAGGAGATGTAGGGAAGGCAAAGAGAGCATTTAATTCCGAATTCCGAATTCCGAATTCCGAATTCCCCATTTCTGGCATGGACAGCAGCGATGGTTTAGCCGATGCGATCGTCCAAATTTGCCAAATGAGCGGTGTTGGTGCGAGGATCGATCGCGATCGAATTCCGATTCCTCCAGCTTTGTCTGATTTAGTTACCGCAGAACAGGCTGTAGAATGGGCTTTGTATGGCGGCGAAGATTTTGAGTTAGTTCTGTGTCTACCTCAACAACCAGCTGAAGCCCTGATCGAACATTTGGGTGAAGGAGCGGCAATTATTGGCGAAATCACCGCAGAATTGGAAATAATACTATGCGATCGCACTAACAAAAACCCCGACCGGATTCTCAGCCGCGATCGGGGGTTTCAACATTTTTAATCGTCATTGGTCAATTGTCATCTGTCATTTGCTTTTAACTAATGACCAATGACTAATGACAAATTCCTATTTCCAATCTCTAGCAACTAACTCAGCTAGATCTAACACCCGTTGGCTGTAGCCCCATTCGTTGTCATACCAAGCCATGACTTTAACTAGGTCGTTGCCCATAACAAGCGTCAAGCTAGCATCAACGATGGAAGAAGCATCGTGACCTTGGTAATCCGAGGATACTAGCGGTAGATCGCTATATTCTAGAATACCCTTGAGGGAGCCTTCAGCAGCTTCCTTCAACGTGGAATTGACTTCTTCAGCAAAGGTTGGCTTTTCAACCTGAGCAACCAAGTCTACCATTGAGACGTTAGGAGTAGGAACGCGCAAAGCAACACCGTTCAGCTTACCTTTCAAGTCTGGTAGTACCAAAGCCACTGCTTTAGCAGCACCAGTAGATGTAGGAACGATGTTCATAGCCGCGGCTCTTGCCCGTCTGACATCGCGGTGGCTGGCATCGAGTAATCTTTGATCCCCAGTGTAGCTGTGGGTGGTGGTCATCGTGCCTTTGATGATGCCGAATTTTTCGTGCAGCACTTTGACGATGGGCGCTAAGCAGTTCGTGGTACAGCTAGCGTTGCTTATGATTGTGTGCGTTTCATGCGCGTATTCGTGATGGTTTACGCCATAGACAAACGTACCATCATCATTTTTACCTGGAGCCGTGATCAGCACCTTCTTTGCACCAGCGTTCAAGTGTTTGGTTGCCCCTTCCCGACTGGTGAATACACCTGTCGATTCGATAATGAGATCGATATCCCAGTCTTTCCAAGGCAAGTTCTCTGGATTGCGATCGGAGGTGCATTTAACCGTCTTACCCTTGACGATAATCGAATTTTCATCTGCGCTGATGTCGATGCCTTTTAAAGTCCCCAACATGGTGTCATACTTCAGCAGATGAGCGTTGGTCTTCGGATCGGAAGTATCGTTGATCGCGACTATTTCGATATCGCTGCTGTCTCTCAGAAGCCAGCAACGCATGAAGTTACGTCCGATCCGCCCAAAACCATTGATTGCAACTCTAATCACAGCGTCTTGCCCTCTGGTGTAGTGAATTAAATACCTATTATTGACAATCGATCATATCGCAAAGGGCGCTCTATTCTAAACTAGCTTCAGTGACATTGACAGAAAAAGCACACAAATCATTGGGATCGTTATGTATATAACTGCCGATCGCCAATATAGATTCTCACTGCTTCAGGGACAAAGTAGCGAATCGAACGGCGATCGCGGCAGTATTGCCTGACTAAGCTTGCCGAAATTCCTACTAAAGGTAGATCGATAATTTGCCAGCGAATGTATGTTGATTCAGTGGCTAACTGTTGTGCTACCCGATCGCATAATACCTGAATTGGGGGACTTTCTGACTCATATAATGGACGCGGAGCGACTAACCACTCGCAAGCAGGGGCAATTTCCTGGCGATGATACCAACGGGGTAAGGTGAGAAACGTGTCTAACCCTAAAATCCAGTGCCAACGACTATCAGGGTAATTTGCTTGCAGTGCCTGCAAAGTTTGGCTGGCATAGGTGGTTTTCATAAAAGTATCCGATGGGGGTGCGATTTCCCAATCACGACGATCTGCGATCGCCTGTCGTACCATTTCCCACCGATGCTGAAATGGTGTCGATTGCTTGTAGTGTGGGCGAGAATTGACTACCCAGATCACCTGTTCTAATCCAACTTGACTGCAAGCACTCTCAGCAACCAACAAGTGTCCCCAATGTACCGGATCGAAAGTACCGCCGAAAATGCCTATTTTGTCATTTGTCATTTGTCATTCGTCATTTGTGAGTAGCTAGTAGCTAGTGGAACCAGTGGCTAGACTCTTTTCTAGACACCAGCCACTAGTCACTAGTCACCGAAAGTAACAAGTCGTGCGGAAGCCCTGCCGTCTTTAGACCAGGGAGGAAGCACGACGGTAGGCAGTTTTAACTGCCGTCCGCAGTTCTCAAAATCCATACGAATAACCATCCTTTTTGTGAATTGGAGTACAAAATCTATGGCTGATTCCAGCTACTCTGCTTGATGTAGTGGTAATATCAAAGCTGCCACTTTTACGACATGAAAGCCGACCAACATATTCTCCTGCTTTCTTTCCAGAAGTAACGATAGCTTTAACAATGTCGCCTGTTCTACAGCCAAAATGGACTTGTTTTCGCTCTCTGTGACGAATCGGAAATCCATATTTGTCAGTTCCGCACATTTGACGAGTTCCCCAACCAGTACATTTAATTCGTAATGATTGTTCGGTGAGTCAGCGAATTGTTTCGACATCGCCAACACAAGCAGCATCAATCCAATGTTGCTTGTTTAACTCAAGACGAGTCCTGTTGTACTTCGTCTGTCCGCCCGAACAATACGTCGTTGGTAGGAGGTTTTTCAAAGTATGAAACAAGCTCCATCGAGTTGCACTAACAGAGAAAGGCATCTTTTAGAGGCTTCCTGGCTAGTTGCTTGATTTTTTCTAGTCTAGAGTTATCCTTTTTCAGAAATTCTTCAATCAATTTGACTCCTTTTTTGATATTGCACCGTTGGCAACTCAAACATAAGTTTGAAACTCGATTACTGCCGCCTTTGGCGCGTGGGTGAATATGCTCAATTTGGAGTGGCACGCCTGATGTATCGCAATAAGCGCATTTGCGTCCCCATTTTTCGAGCAAGTATTCGCGTACCTCATACCCTACTAATTCCCCTTGCTGGTATTCAACACCATCTATTTCGGGATTTTGCATTTTTTGAGTGTCAAATTTAACCAACTCCATGACAACTTGAGCAATTGGTGCGTAGCGGCAAAGCCGTTTAACCCAAGTCTCAGTAGTCAAAACCCGATGCATCAATGATGGAGGTAGCCATCCTTCTTTACGTTTTCTGTTATCAAAACGTGCTGGACGATAGCGAGTTTTACGATTCCTGCGACTGCGGCGTAAAGAACGCCTAGCAGAGAGAGCGTTTTTGATTATTCCTCCTCTATGCTCAAGTTCGGCAACCCAAATAACATTTTCTCCTTCTAAAATCGCCAGTCCCGTAACTTTGCTGCCTGGGTCTAGCTTAATAGTTAATGGCTTTGGTGCAGGGTTTAAAACAGCGTGTTTCAGAATAATTGTAAAGGGATACATTCTAAATACAGCGGCTTTTTGTTTAGTCAACAATTCTCTAGCTCTTGCTGGAGAAATTGGGTTGAGAGGCTGTTTATTTGTGTCAACAACAAAAACGTAATTTTGCATTGCTGCATCCTTTTTACAGGTAATGTTTGCTTCGACATTGTTTGAGGTCGGTAACTATCCAAACGACACTGACTTAACCCAATAAGTCTGTTTAATCGTCTGGTTCTAGGGTTCAGGACTAGCAAGCATCCTAAAGTAGGTCTTTAACACTTGCCTCAAACGATAGTCTGGTCAACTAGGGCTTCAGGTTATCTGCCTGAAGCCCCCGACTTCAAGTCGGGGGTTGCTGACTGTTACCTGAAACACTCCTAAATGTTCTTCTCCTTGGCGTTCGGGAACTGAATTTGTGACGGGTTCGAGAGAGAGAATTTCAAAGTCTGGAGTAAAGTGGTTGCGGATCTCGGTTGGAGTGCTGCCGAAGGGTGGTCCACCTGAGCGAGAATGGGTGAAGAATAAACCGATGAGTCGTCCTTGAGGTTGTAATATTTCTCGGACTAATTTGACATAGGCTAGGCGCTGAGATGGGGCGATCGCGCAGAAGCAAGTATGTTCTAATACATAGTCAAAATAATGGGGAAACTCTGCTGATAATTCAAAGATATCGCGCTCTAAGAATTTTGCCGAACTACCCGTTGCTTGAGCTAATTCCGTTGCTGAGGCGATTGCACTAGGAGCAAAGTCAATTCCAATGACATCAAATCCATACTGTGCAAATAGTAAGGCATCATAACCGCGACCGCAACCCAAAACTGCAACTTTACCAGGTTTTGGGGCTTGAGGAGAATTTAATAAACTGACAAATGGTGGTGCGGCTTGTCCAATATCCCAGCGTGCCGTTCCTACTTGGTAGCGGTTTTCCCAATATTCTGAATTTGTCATTGATGAGTGGTTGGTGGCTGATGACTAGTGGAACCAGATTCAATTCTAGTCACCAGCCACTAGTCACTAATAACTGTCAACTGTATTGTGAATATTGGTCTTGCGGTTCCGTTTTTAGCATTCCAAACAGGAAGCCGAGAACAGCACCAAACAGAAAACCGCCTGCGTGCGCCCAATAAGCAATACCGCCGCTTTCCATGCCAATATTAGTTCGAGCTTCTAAACTGGCAACACCGTAAGCAGCTTGTTGCAAAAACCAGAATCCCAGGAAATAAAACGCAGGAATGCGGACGGCGGGAAAGAAAAATCCCAGTGGGATTAAAGTCAGAACTTCAGCTGTGGGATAGCGGAGAATGTACGCACCCATCACTCCGGCGATCGCCCCACTTGCACCCAAGGAAGGAATACCAGAAGATTGAGAAAAGAACCATTGTGCCAGTGCTGCCAATACGCCGCAGGCAAGATAAAAAATTAGATATTTGACGTGTCCTAAACGATCCTCAACGTTGTTGCCAAAAATCCAGAGAAACAACATATTGCCTCCCAAATGCAACAATCCTCCGTGGAGGAATTGGGAGGTGATGAGGGTAATCCACTCTGGTACGGGTTGATTTACAGTAATTCCGGCAAAACTAGCTGTTAACTCTCTAGGAACGACAGCAAATAGATGAAAAAAACCATCTAATTGTTGCGGTGGCAAATCTGCCTCGTAAATAAAGGCGAGAATATTAGCTGCAACCAGTCCATAAGTGACGTAGGGAACGATCTTCGTCGGGACGTTATCGCGGATGGGAACCATGACGCTTTTTAGCCAAAATTGATGAAACTAGCCACACAGTAGCGGATTTCACCAAAAATTGCTTCTAGCCTACAGGTAGATTATCAGTGACCAGTGACCAGTGAGAGTAGGTAATGGGTAATTGGTAGTTTTCTCCCTTGTCCCCCTTGTCTTCCTTGTCTCTTTCTTCCCCGACTCCTCAGTTTTGACTTTTGACTTTTAACTCTTGACTTTTCTAAGCGACTTGCTGCGGTTGCATGGTAGCTTCTAAGGCTGCGAGTTCTGCTAGTTGTGACTCAATTTGATCGCGGACGATTTGGCGATAATCGACGAAGTGTTCCAAGTGGGCGCAGTTGATGATATATGATTCAAACACGCTAGGATTATGCCGCAACATCGAAAATAATTGCCGCCAAAATTGCCAGCGCGTATTTCGCTTAATTCCCTGTCGCCAACAGATAGTTAATATGGCGCGTATTTCAATCAAACCTGGCATCCGCAGCTTTTTCTTCAGAGATTTCGGTTTCATGAGCCGGAAGTGGCGGTAAACTCTAGCTAAGTAGCGACTGGGTTCGTACAGTTCCCAGAAACATCTAACATACTCTTGGGCAATGTCTTCTACAGGACGGGTAGGAATAAAATTGATCAGGGTTGTTTGGTGAATATTTGCTACTCCCCTACCTTCGAGTAAACGTCCTTCTTTTTGAAGGCGATGCCACAAAGCAGTATTTGGCAGGGCTTGCAGCATACTGAATAAAGCTTGAGGAATTGCAGTTGCTTCCACAAAATCGATAATGCGATCGCCTGCTCCAGGTTTTTCGCCATCAAAGCCCATAATAAAACCAGCCATGACTCTCAGCCCCACCCGATTGATTTTTTGTACTGATTCAATCAGGGAGTTACGAGTGTTTTGGAATTTCTGTGTTAGTTCTAAGCTATCAGTATCTGGCGTTTCAATTCCTAGAAATACGGCGTTAAAGTTAGCCGCAATCATCAAATCTAAAAGTTCTTCGTCTTGGGCTAAATCTACCGATGCTTCGGTAGAAAAGCTAAAAGGATATCCTTTTTCTGCCATCCAAGGACCGAGTTCTTTTAATAACAGCTTGACGTTGCGTTTGTTGCCGATGAAATTGTCATCCACCATAAAAATCGATCGCCGCCAGCCTAAATCGTACAGAGTTTGCAATTCTGCCAATAATTGTTGCGGAGATTTAGTACGTGGTTTACGTCCGTACAACACGATAATGTCGCAGAATTCGCACTGGAAGGGACAGCCGCGCGAAAATTGCACTGACATATCAGCGTAGGCACTTAAATCTAGCAAGTCGTATCTGGGAACCGGTGTGGTCGTGACATCGGGCTTTTCACCGTTAGAGCGGATAATACCAGAAGTCTCGCCTCTTGCCAACGCTTCTACTAGCATCGGTAAGGTAATTTCACCCTCATCTAATACTAAAAAGTCTGCCCCAGCTGCCTTGGCTGCTTCCGGTACGGAGGTGACGTAGGGACCACCAACGGCGACTAATTTTCCATGTCGCTTTGCTTCTCTAATTAGATGCAGCATATCTGGTTTCTGGACGATCATCCCTGAGATGATGACCAAATCTGCCCATTCCCAATCTGCTTTTGTTTCAGATCTCACGCTACGGTCTACGAGGCGAAATTCCCACTCTTGAGGCAAAATTGCTGCCACTGTAATTAGTCCCAGTGGAGGCATTGCCACTTTACGACCAATTAGTTCGATCGCTTTATCAAAAGACCAAAATGATTTGGGAAAAAGAGGATATAGGAGTAAAACTCGCATTTAACACCACCCCTTGCAACATCAAATGGTTGCATTATTGTTCCGATTGTCTTTAAGTTGTTCTGTTGTAAAACTGCAAATAATTAGTTTTATTTTATTTACAGGCAGGTTCTAGTTGAGATCACTTTAGCAGCCTGTGTTACTTTGTTGAACCCAGCGATACTAAAAATTACGCAAATGTAAGGTGGGGTAGTCTCCGCACCGATCTGAGATCCCCCTAAATCCCCCTGAACAAAGGGGGACTGAGATTTAAATTCCCCTAAATCCCCCTGAACAAAGGGGGACTGAGATTTAAACACCCCCCTTTTTAAGGGGGGTAGGGGGGATCGGTTAGCTGACGCTAGCAGCCGTCTGTTCTGTCAGGTAGCTAGGGAGAGAACGACGCAGACGATCGCCATATAACTCTAAGGCATTACCTCCTAGCAATAACGCTAAGTGTTCGCGATCGTAATCAGCGACTCCCGCTGCATCTTTGACGCAGTTTTCCAATACACCATCCCAGTGTCCGTAGTCTCCAGAGAAGCAAGTTAGGTGCTTGCCAATCTCACCCATTGCTACGGGTAAGTAGGCGGGTGCGGGATCGTCGGATTCAAAGGAAGTAAAGATTTGTCCCCGTTCAAAATATTCCATCGGGTCGCGATGGCGCAGGTCATAATGCTCGTACAGGCTAGAATCATCGATCTTGGCGGGGTCGTGTTCGGCATTCCACAATAGATCGAAGAGATTCTTGGTCATGTTGATGATGTTAGCGCGATCGCGTCCTTTGCGTTCTTGCAACATCAATTTCGTAACATCCATCATCGAAGGACGATAAGGATTTTTGGGATCGAAATCGCGGATGCGTTTTTCCCAATGTTCGTGGAAAGAATGGGCGAGATCCGGTAGCCAGCCACAACCGCCTTCTAAAAAGCCAACCCGCAAGGTGGGAAACTGTTCAAATGCCCCATCAAATACCATCCGCGCCAAAGCGTGCTGCTGTTGGTTGCGTTGGACGAAGATGTGAGTCAGGACAAAAGTTTCCATGTAGTCAGAAATTCCGCCCATCATGTAAGAACCTGGACCACCGTGGATTCCCAGTGCAATATCTAAATCTACTGCTGCTTGTAGAATTGGTCTGAAGTCAGGATGGCTAATTGGCTTACAACTGCGGATATCGGGGAAAGCCTGGGGTGCTTTTGGGTGGGGAATGGGCATATTTGGGGCGACACCGACACCAATCATTCCTAGTTCGTTGACGCAGCGACGCATTTCGGCGACAGCCGCATCGACATCTTGTAGAGGTATGACACCAATTGGTTTGAGGCGATCGCCATATGGACGACAATCTTCGGCAATATAGTCGTTATAAGCCCGACATAGGGCGATCGCTAAGTCTTTATCTAAGATGCTAGAAAATGTCAGGTTGAACGTACCGAAAATTACGTGTACGTCTACCCCTTCCCGATCCATATCTTCAATCCGCAGGCGGTTGAATGTTGCGCCCAAAGTAGTTGTTGGGTGTAAGTTACGAAATCCACCTTTCCCCATGCCTTGAGGCTGGGGAAACATCCGCGTTAGATCGTTTTTGCCTGTAGCGGGGTTAAAATCGACTACCCGCGCCCGCTGATCGCCCAGACTATCGATTACCATCCCCACGCGATCGCGATACTTTGGCTCTAGATAATCCCGCATGACTAAGGGATTTTCAAGCTTGTGGGCATCTGCATCAATAACTGGTAAACCTTGATACATGAATTTTCCTCAAATGTCTTAAGAGTGAGTAGCTATCAATTACTTCTGACTTCTGACTTCTGGCTTCTGACTTGATTGAAATAGCGCCAAAGTTGACGCAAGCCAAATAAATTCTCGAACGACCAAGAAATCGAAACGGGAATCATAATTCCGCTGCGGTACTTGACAAATGCAGGTTTGTTCTTCTCAAAAAATGCATGTCCGCCGATCGCGAATACTTGTGTCAGTACCAGACAAACTAGCGTCCATCGCCAATCGTAGAACAGCAATACAACCGCCGATATCGCCAGTAAGACTGTTAAATGATGTAAAAATATGTTGATCGGGTTCTGATGACTCGCTATGAAATATGCTTTAGCTTCTTGGAAGTAACTCAACTTAACATTCCTCCAGGTACGCCGCACGCCAACTTTAAGCTGTATTGTAAAGATATTAACGATGCTATTGCCAAAAATTTCTACTACTGTAATATTCTTCTAAGATTTTGTGTTTGACCGAGTCAATAGCATAAGTCTTTAGACTCCTGCGTGCCTTACAGTTCGTTGTGTTCGGGCTGTTGCTTCATTATTTTTGCAGTTTAAATATAATGCATATAAGATATTTGCATCATTATATTTTGCCTCGCTTAAGTATTACACAGAAGCGTTTTTCTAGCAGCGATCGCCACTCGAAAGCAGCAGACACAAACTGACCCTTGTATTAAACCTAATTTACCTAGCTTTACCAAAGCGGTATTATGACACTTCAGGGATTGGCATTGGTGAGTGGTGCGTAGTGAGTGGTGCGTGAAACAGATTGTACTTACTCCTGACTCCTCAGTTTTGACTTTTAACTTTTGACTTTTGACTTTTTCAAAGCTTATATCCAATTTGGCGTAAAAACTTTTGTCGTGCTTGTATGTCCTCAGCGTTCTCTACACCTTTGGGGGAAAATCCGTCTACAACACCCAAGATTCCTCGTCCTTGTTGAGTTTCCGCTAGGATGACTTCTACTGGATTTGCTGTCGCGCAATGGATATTGCAGACTTCCTGGCATTGTTTGATTGCATTGAGGAAGTTAATCGGGTAGGCTTGTTTCATCAGAATCACGAAACTGTGTCCTGCCGCGATCGCCTGAGCGTTCTTAGTAGCTATATCTTGTAGTTCTTTATCATTTCCGGCAGTGCGGATCAAACAGGAACCAGAAGCCTCACAGAAAGCGATCCCAAATTTTGCTTGGGCAGAGATCCCGACGACAATCTCGTATAAGTCTTCCACAGTTTTAATAAAGTGACTGTGACCGATGATAATATTGCTACCTTCAGGAATTTCCATCGCCACAGATTTGAGTTCCATTTTTCCCTCCTCAAGATTCCTCTGCTACAAACCTCAACAATATCATCGCGCTTTCTATGGATGCGATCGCGTTTTAGAAATTTACTAGGACAATTGCCTTCTCTGACGGTATTAAAGCATAACAAGATAAGCTGATAGTGGTAGAAGATTTTTATGGTGCATAATCTATAGGTTAAGTTATGTTGCGATCGTTGACGCTCAAAAACTTTCGTTGCTTCCAAAGTTTCACTATTGAGCCACTGGAAAGAATAAACTTGATCTCTGGTAAAAATAATGTTGGTAAAACATCTTTATTAGAAGCTATTTTTATTTCTATTAATCCAATTGGTTACGATGCAGTTCTTAGAATTGAGCAGATTCGTAGTCTCGCGTCTCGCGATCGCTTCAAGACGCTTGAAGAGTGGAGAAATATCTTTTACGAGCAAGAGCTTGAAAGAACTATTAATATTAATACGATAGAACAAAGTAATATACAGCGTTCATTAAAAATTTTTATGGCAAATGAAATGAGTCAAATGTCAGTACCGCTTTTTCAAGAAGACGAAACAATTCCTTTTAGAACAAATGAATCACTCATGACAGGTTTTAGGAAGTATGACGGATTAGTATTTGAGTATGAATATCCCAATGGAGTTACTCGAAACTTTTTAAGAGCTGATGGTCGAGCGCAAAAGTCATATCCTAGATTTCCTGAAGGATTTCCCTTTGTAGGTATATATATTACTACTAACACACGCTCTCATAGAGAAGATGCTGAACGTTTCAGCAATTTGGAGCGTGTAGGCAAGCAAGATGAGATCGTAAAAGCCTTACGTCTGCTAGAACCACGATTGCAGCGGCTTACCTTACTACTTGTAGGTAGAGGACTAATTGTTCACGGCGATATTGGTATGCGAGAACTTGTACCGCTAACGCTTATGGGTGAAGGGATGGGACGATTACTTTCTATTATATTAGCTATTGCAACCGCTAGAGGTGGTATTGTTTTAATTGATGAAATTGAAAATGGCTTACATTACTCAGTTTTAGTAGATGTTTGGAGAGCCATAGCTGATGCTGCTAGAAGGTCGGACGTACAAATATTTGCAACAACCCATAGTTATGAATGTATATTAGCTGCTCATAAAGCATTTGAGACTAGCGAGAAATATGATTTTCGTTACCATCGACTTGAGCAGGTTAACAATGATATTCAAGCAATAACTTATGACAGAGAAACTTTAGCAACCTCTGATGAAATGAATTTGGAGATGCGTTAATGCCTGCTAGACCAACGCAAATCTCTAAACCTAAACTTTTAATTGGAGAAGGTTCGGAAGAAATATTATTTTTTAATGCCTTGTTATCCCAGCTTAATATTACTGATGTACAGGTACTAGAGTATGGAGGTAAACCAGGATTAGGGAGATTTTTAAAAACTCTACCACAGATTTCTGGTTATAGAGAAATTACCTCTTTAGGAATTACACGCGATGCAGATGATTCCGCTAGAAGTGCATTTCAGAGTATTTGTAGTGGGTTAAGAAATGCCAGATTACCTGTTCCAAATAAACTAGGAGAGATAACTACCACTACTCCTCAAATTAGCATACTAAATATATCAAAAAATAGGACAAAATCCTAAAAGTCTTGCAAAAGCACGAATACATGCATGGTTATCGGCACAAATTGAACCAGACAAACGTTTAGGACAAGCAGCACAAGCTGGTTATTTACCTTGGAATAGTCCAGAATTCGATCGCTTAAAGCAGTTTTTCTTGTCTCTTTGAAAAATCTAATTAGTTTGAAACTGTTAATTGCAATAAATACCTGGATTTCAAACCTCACTCCTGGTGTATGGTTCGTGTTTCTTCTTTTATCTCCCAGATGACTTCATCTTTTGATGGTAATTTTGACATATTTTGCTGGCGCTCTATTCTATATGTTCGAGAAATTTTACATACTCTATTAGCTCCAAATACGTTAGATGTATAAGCTACCTTGAGATGGATATAATAGACATCCGAATGAGCAATTTGGCGAACGATTTCTTGCAGTTGCGCAGATTCGGCTGGAATAAATAACCTTTGTTTATAACCTCTGGTTTGACACCATTGAACCAAATCATCTTCTGGAGGAGGGGGAAAACCTTCTAACGGTTTGAGTCTAGCTAATTCTGCGTATTCGTAAGTAAACCATCTTTCGCGATCGAAATACCAGCGATCGCTCCGAGCCACACTCACGGTAATATGAACGTCGTTAGCAGAAATTTTATCACCGAAAGTAACAAGTCGTGCGGAAGCCCTGCCGTCTTTAGACCAGGGAGGAAGCACGACGGTAGGCAGTTTTAACTGCCGTCCGCAGTTCTCAAAATCCATACGAATAACCATCCTTTTTGTGAATTGGAGTACAAAATCTATGGCTGATTCCAGCTACTCTGCTTGATGTAGTGGTAATATCAAAGCTGCCACTTTTACGACATGAAAGCCGACCAACATATTCTCCTGCTTTCTTTCCAGAAGTAACGATAGCTTTAACAATGTCGCCTGTTCTACAGCCAAAATGGACTTGTTTTCGCTCTCTGTGACGAATCGGAAATCCATATTTGTCAGTTCCGCACATTTGACGAGTTCCCCAACCAGTACATTTAATTCGTAATGATTGTTCGGTGAGTCAGCGAATTGTTTCGACATCGCCAACACAAGCAGCATCAATCCAATGTTGCTTGTTTAACTCAAGACGAGTCCTGTTGTACTTCGTCTGTCCGCCCGAACAATACGTCGTTGGTAGGAGGTTTTTCAAAGTATGAAACAAGCTCCATCGAGTTGCACTAACAGAGAAAGGCATCTTTTAGAGGCTTCCTGGCTAGTTGCTTGATTTTTTCTAGTCTAGAGTTATCCTTTTTCAGAAATTCTTCAATCAATTTGACTCCTTTTTTGATATTGCACCGTTGGCAACTCAAACATAAGTTTGAAACTCGATTACTGCCGCCTTTGGCGCGTGGGTGAATATGCTCAATTTGGAGTGGCACGCCTGATGTATCGCAATAAGCGCATTTGCGTCCCCATTTTTCGAGCAAGTATTCGCGTACCTCATACCCTACTAATTCCCCTTGCTGGTATTCAACACCATCTATTTCGGGATTTTGCATTTTTTGAGTGTCAAATTTAACCAACTCCATGACAACTTGAGCAATTGGTGCGTAGCGGCAAAGCCGTTTAACCCAAGTCTCAGTAGTCAAAACCCGATGCATCAATGATGGAGGTAGCCATCCTTCTTTACGTTTTCTGTTATCAAAACGTGCTGGACGATAGCGAGTTTTACGATTCCTGCGACTGCGGCGTAAAGAACGCCTAGCAGAGAGAGCGTTTTTGATTATTCCTCCTCTATGCTCAAGTTCGGCAACCCAAATAACATTTTCTCCTTCTAAAATCGCCAGTCCCGTAACTTTGCTGCCTGGGTCTAGCTTAATAGTTAATGGCTTTGGTGCAGGGTTTAAAACAGCGTGTTTCAGAATAATTGTAAAGGGATACATTCTAAATACAGCGGCTTTTTGTTTAGTCAACAATTCTCTAGCTCTTGCTGGAGAAATTGGGTTGAGAGGCTGTTTATTTGTGTCAACAACAAAAACGTAATTTTGCATTGCTGCATCCTTTTTACAGGTAATGTTTGCTTCGACATTGTTTGAGGTCGGTAACTATCCAAACGACACTGACTTAACCCAATAAGTCTGTTTAATCGTCTGGTTCTAGGGTTCAGGACTAGCAAGCATCCTAAAGTAGGTCTTTAACACTTGCCTCAAACGATAGTCTGGTCAACTAGGGCTTCAGGTTATCTGCCTGAAGCCCCCGACTTCAAGTCGGGGGTTGCTGACTTTCATTGAACAGACTACAGCTAGGAAAGATTCGGTTTGGCAACCAGTTGAGTTCTGCTCTTAATTTAGGATAGTTAGCAGCCGCAAACGTTCTTCTTGAGTTCCAAAAATTGCCCCAAGTGGCGACGACTGCCAAAATAGAGATACATAGAGCAATATATTCAGTAGGAAATGTCTTCGTACCCCACTTGATAGCAAACTCAATCATGGAAAAGTCAAAAGTTAAAAGTTAAAAGTCAAAACAATTGAACCTATAGTTGAGCAGGTTAGATGGACAAAAGTTTGACGATCGATCTATCGTAAGGAAATTAAACGATCGCCTCTACTAAGATCTTCGCTTGCTGTTAATACTTCTTGTCTTGCCCAACGGTCTGCTGCTACGATGTCAGCTAAAGATGGAGTCGAACAATTATCAGATGCATGGCGATCGCAAACTAGTTCGATACAACGAGGAATATCTAAAAAGCGGATTTTTTCTTCTAAAAATAAAGCTACAGCTTGCTCGTTAGCTGCATTTAAAACTGCTGGCATCGATCCACCCGCACGACCCGCGCTATATGCTAATTGCATACAAGGATATTTCTCGTGATCTGGGGCTTTAAAAGTTAAACTACCAATTTCTACCAAATCTAATTGCTTCCAATTAGTATAAATTCTCTCTGGGTATGACATGGCATATAGCAACGGTAAACGCATATCTGCCCAGCCTAACTGTGCTAATACAGAAGTATCTTGTAGTTCGATCAGAGAATGGATAATACTTTGGGGATGGATGACAATATCAATGCGATCGTAATCTAATCCAAATAAGTAATGAGCTTCAATGACTTCCAATCCCTTATTCATCAACGTCGCTGAATCGATCGTAATTTTCCGTCCCATCGTCCAGTTAGGATGTTTTAAAGCATCGGCAACGGTGACATTTGCTAACTTGTCTACAGGTAAATCGCGGAAAGAACCCCCAGAAGCCGTGAGTAAAATTCGCCGCAAGCCACGTCCCGGTACGCCTTGAAGACACTGAAAAATCGCCGAGTGTTCTGAATCTGCGGGTAACAGTTTAATCCCGTATTTTTCTACCAATGGTAAGACAACAGGACCACCCGCAATCAGAGTTTCCTTATTTGCCAAAGCAATATCTTTACCCGCCTCAATTGCAGCAATTGTCGGTAACAATCCCGCACAACCGACAATTCCCGTCACCACACTTTCGGCATCGCCATAACGGGCAACTTCTACAATACCCTCTTCCCCTGCTAGTAAAATCGGTGGCGAGTCGAGATCTGCGATCGCTTCTTTCAATTCTGGTAACTTATCTACATCGCAAATAGCAGCAATACTCGGCTTAAACTGTCGAATTTGCGCCGCCAGCATCTCTACATTGCGTCCAGCCGCCAACCCGACAATCCGAAATTGGTCGGGGTGCTGTGCCACAATATCCAGAGTTTGAGTACCAATAGAGCCAGTCGATCCCAGGAGAGTAATTGCTTTCACGATTGTTTCAGAATTAGCAGCAATACCACTTTATCAGGGAGCAGGGAGCAGGGGGACAAGGGGGACAAGGGGGACAAGGGGGACAAGGGGGACAAGGGGGACAAGGGGGACAAGGGGGACAAGGGGGACAAGGAAGCAACTACCAACTACCCGTTACCAACTACCCATTACCAACTTTTGTTTACATTGTTACCAAAAACTTTAATTTATATCAAGATTTGATGAATTTTTTTCAGAAAAGGGTCTATGCTCACAGATACAGGAGCAGCTAGACAAAATCTTTGCGAAATTAGGTGCGATCTCATTTGATCGCAGTTTGGGTGGGGAGTGGAGTTAACTTTGTCAAACTTCGCTAATGAGTCACTAGATTTAATTCCTCTTTAACAGCAGGAGATTTATATGACCCAAGAACATGCTGCCCGCTTTTTTAAAGCCGTACTGCAAGACGACGCATTGCAAGCTAGACTTAAGGCTACAACTGAACCAGAAGCTTTCATTCAGATTGCATCTGAACGAGGATACAAATTCACAGTTGCTGAATTGGATGCTCAAATTAGCAAGTTAACTCCTGAAGAGATGGCTGCGGTAATCAACCCAGGGATTTCTCCACGACGGCGTTTAATGCCTAGATAATGTCCACTTTGAGAGACGTTACATATAACGTCTCTACTAACCGCTCTATGATACTTCTACTGGAGTTGGCGCGATCGCCTCTGGTTGCGATCGTCGAGCGATCGCCTCAATAAACCCCTTAAATAAAGGATGGGGCGTACTAGGGCGAGATTGAAACTCTGGGTGAAATTGGCAGGCAATGAAAAATGGATGGCTGGGGAGTTCGATAATTTCTACCAAGCGTCCATCGGGGGAAGTGCCACTAATGACGTATCCCGACTCCAAAAATAGGTTGCGGTAGGCGTTGTTGAATTCGTAGCGATGGCGATGGCGTTCGTAAATTAGGGGCTTTTGATACAGTGCGTGCGCTAGGGTATTGGGTGTGAGACTGCAAGGATATAACCCTAGCCGCATGGTTCCACCTAAATCGACGACATCTTGCTGTTCTGGCAAAAGATTTATTACGGGATATTGACAATTAGGGGCAAACTCTGCGCTGTGGGCATCTTCCAAACGTGCAACATGACGCGCCCATTCAATTACAGAACATTGCATTCCCAAACACAAACCGAGGAACGGAATTTGATGTTCGCGGGCGTATTCTACAGCGGCAATTTTGCCATCTACACCGCGCACGCCGAAGCCTCCAGGGACGACGATACCATGAACGCCCTGCAGTAAAGCGTCTGCCCCTTCTATTTCTAAATCTTCCGAGTTGATCCAACGCAGGTGTAATTCGCCATTTGTCGCGATCGCTGCATGGCGCAAAGCTTCTACTACTGATAGATAAGCATCGTTTAAACGCACGTACTTACCAACAATGGCAACTTCAACTTGGTGAGTGGGGTTGGCTTGTCGTTGTACTATAGTTTGCCATTGCGAGAGATCGGGCTGGCGTTGTCCGAGTTGCAGCAATTCTATGGTTTGCTGTGCCAGCCCTTCTGTTTCTAAAGTTAAGGGGACTTCATAGATACTGCTGGCATCTTGACAGCTAATGACGCATTCAACAGATACGTCACAAAATTCAGCCATTTTTGCTTTTAGACCGTCGGGTAGGGGGCGATCGCTGCGACAGACTAAAATATCTGGTTGAATCCCGATCGACCGCAACTCTTTAACAGAATGTTGTGTCGGTTTGGTTTTCATTTCCCCAGCCGAAGGAATCCAGGGAACGAGGGTAACGTGCATGTACAAGACGTTTTGTCGCCCTACATCCTTACGAAACTGGCGAATTGCTTCGAGAAATGGTAGCGATTCGATGTCTCCCACCGTACCGCCAATTTCGGTAATGACGACATCGGGATTCGTATTTTTGGCAACGCGCTGAATCCTTTCTTTAATTTCATTCGTAATGTGGGGAATGACTTGTACTGTTCCCCCCATGTAATCACCACGCCGTTCTTTATTAATTACTGCCTGATAAATTGAACCAGTCGTGACGCTATTGAGGCGCGACATGGAAGTATCGGTAAAACGTTCGTAATGTCCTAAGTCTAGATCTGTTTCCGCGCCATCTTCGGTGACAAAAACTTCCCCATGTTGAAAGGGACTCATCGTACCTGGATCGACATTAATATAGGGGTCGAGTTTGAGAATAGAAACTGAATAATCTCGCGATTTGAGCAGCCGTCCCAAGCTTGCCGCTACAATACCCTTACCAATGCTGGAGACTACGCCACCAGTCACAAACACAAATTTAGTCATAGTAGTTTTTCTTAATCTTGGGCAACTTCCAGCCATTCACCCCGATAATTGTGACATATTCTTGAGGGGGAAGGGAGAAGTTAAAAGTCAAAAGTTGAAAGTCAAAATCCCCGACTCCCCACTCCTGTACAGGCGGATTTATTAAGCATACTTATTAGATAACAGGTATTCTAGGTAAACCCGCCCCTACGATACCCTATTCTCCTATTTTGGCGTGAAAAAACTTTTCGGATTATTCTTTCTCGGAACTATCTTTGTCCTGCTTATGGTACGTCCAGTTGGGGCAGAACAGCAACTATCAGTAGTGTATCCCCCTGCTAACCATCAAACAGTAGCCGATCGCATCTTTTTGGTAGGAACAGCGCCGCCAACGGGTAAAGTTTTGGTTAACGGTAAACCGATAGAACGCAGTCGCGCCGGACATTTTGCCCCTAGTTTTCCCTTGCGAGTCGGAGAGAATACTTTTATATTGCAATATCAAGATCGACAGGTGCAACTAAAGGTACAGCGACAAGATACAACCCCCGTACCACCTGTAGGATTGGCATTTGGTAAAGATTCCTTGACTCCTAATGTCGATATTGCCAGAATGCCAGGGGAACTTGTTTGTTTTAGCGCGATCGCACCTCCTCAATCTACAGTTTCCGTTCAATTAGGCAAAGATAACATTCGCCTTTTCCCCCAAATACAACAAGTCCAACTGCCTGCTAACTCTGCACTTTTAACCGGACGAAATCAGCCAACTCGACAATTAACATCTGGGCAATATCAAGGTTGTACCACTCTACCAGAATTAGGGAATTTCGTAGATGGCAATAATACTATTACTAGCGGTTTCACTCCTAGTTCTGGAATTCAACCACAGTTTCAACTAATATTAAACAGTCAAACCGTGACTCAACCAAGTCCAGGTAAAGTTACAGTTCTCTCACCTGCAAATTTAGAAGTCGTCGAAGTCACGGCAAATGAGGGAGTAGCGCGAACTGGTGCGAGTACCGACTACTCTCGCCTCACACCTTTACCCAAGGGTACGCGGGCAGCAGTTACAGGGAAAGAAGGAGAATGGCTGCGCTTAGATTATGGCGGTTGGATTAATAGTAAGGAAACCAGAACTATACCAGGAGCAATCCCACCGCGATCGCTTATTCGGAGTGTCAGCGCCCGTCGCGTACCTGGAGCAACAGAAATCGTATTTCCACTGCAAGTCCCCGTACCCATAAGCATACAGCAAGGCGATCGCACCTTAACACTAACTCTATATAATACCACCGCTCAAACAGATACAATCCGCCTCGACGACGATCCCACAATCTCTCGCCTCGATTGGCAGCAAGTCACACCCAATCGCTTGGAATATATTTTTAACCTCAAATCCCAACAGCAATGGGGTTATAAATTGCGCTACGAAGGAACGAGTTTGGTGTTGACACTGCGTCATTCTCCTAAAATTCAAAATTCAAAATTCAAAATTCAAAATTCAAAATTCCAAGTTTCCGACTCCCGACTCCCCTGTACGGGCGCACAGCAGTGCGCCCCTACCGACTCTCCTCTTTCTGGAATCAAAATTCTCCTCGATCCCGGACATGGAGGGAAGGAAACTGGGGCATTAGGACCAACGGGTTATCCTGAAAAAGATATCAATTTATTAATCTCTAAATTAGTTCGGGAACAGCTAGAAAAACGAGGCGCGGAAGTTTACCTGACGCGGGAGGAAGACGTAGATTTATCGTTACCAGATCGAGTAGACATAATCGATAAAATTGAACCCGCGATCGCAATTTCTCTACATTACAATGCTCTACCAGATGCAGGTGATGCCATGAAAACGCAAGGATTAGCTGCCTTTTGGTATCATCCCCAAGCACACGATCTCGCCAGTTTTTTACATAGTTATTTAGTCCAAAAACTGAACCGCCCAGACTACGGACTGTACTGGAACAATCTCGCTTTAACTCGTCCCGCTTCAGCCCCAACAATCTTATTAGAGTTAGGCTTCATGATTAACCCCCACGAATTTGAATGGATCGTCAACCCGCAAGCACAACAACAACTAGCCAGCGCGATCGCCCAAGGAATAACACAATGGTTTAGTAATATTGAGATAAACTCTTAGCCTTCTTCTTCGCGCCTCTGCGTCTTGGCGCGACAAAAAACTAAAACTTAAGTTTTTAACTTTTAAATTTTAACTTTTGACTTTCCCAAAAGGCTTGCTGAATCCGCATCTAAAAACAATGTTGCCTGAGCTTGACTTCTGAGTATAGTAGCAGGACAACTCGTAGCGATCGCACCTTCTAAAGACTGCTGTACTGCTTGAGCTTTATGTTTCCCAAGAGCAAAACAAAATATCTTGTGTGCTAAACAAATTGCTGGAATTGTTAATGTAAAAGCGTATTGCGGTACGGCTGCAATATTATTAAAATAACCTTGGTTAACTTGTTGCTGACGAGTAGATAATTCTAACTTTACAAGTTTTATATAGTCAGGATCTTGAAAATCTGCTACTGATGGTTCGTTAAAAGCTAAGTGTCCGTTGCCTCCCATTCCCAAACAACATAGATCGATAGGCTGAGACAATAATAACTTAGTATAGCGATCGCATTCTGCTAACGGTTGTACGGTATCGCCATCAATATAGTGAAATGCTGCTGGATGAACTTTCTCTTCGACTCGTTCGCGCAAGTAACGCCGAAAACTCGCCGGATGGTTAGCATCAATTCCTAAATATTCATCCAGATGGAAAAAGACAATTCGTGACCAGTCTATCTCACCTAAATTTACCAATTTTGAGAGAAATTCAATTTGAGAATTGCCAGTTGCTAATATTACCCTAGCAGTCTCTTGCTGCGTCAGTAAGTTTTGTAAATAGCGTTGCGTAATTTTAGCTGCGTCTGTGGTAAGTTCATCAGCGCGATCGTACAAACGTACTGTCAGCGCATCTACTGGCAAAATTTTAGCGAGTGTGTCGGTTTGGAAGTTGTGAGGAAGATCGGACATTTAAACAGCCTGACAAGCGTACCGCCACTTTATAACAATCCTCAACAATTTTTCAAGCTCGTTCGCTACCGTACGAATTAACTGATAGCTCGAACTTAATTTGTTTATGCCGAAATAGTGCTGCTTGACAAATTGCTAGAGGCGCAGTTTCACCGTAACCCCAAACACCATTTGGGATAAAGCTAGCAACAAAAGGTAATCCTGGTAAAGAATGTTCCTCAACTCGAAATAACTCAAAGTGAGGTGCATCTGAATTTTCTAAATCCCAAGCAACTAATTCTAATGCAGCTCTGATGTCTGTAGAATAGGGACGCACGAAAAGGTTGAATTTTTCTGCTATTAAACTATCTAGATCTGCTAAAGAGTCAACCTTAATTGTTTCTAAATCTTCAGGTTGTAATTCCGTTAGTTCAAATGTTTCTTCCATATTATTTACTACTAGCTTTAGTTTGGTATAATTTGATATAGCAAATACAAGCAAGGCTTATTGATAGGAGAATGTAGAGGATAGATTGCTAAAAAGCAATCCCCCTACAGAGTGATTTTGCTAGCAATATTCTGTGGAAAAAGCTGAGAATGTAGAGACGCTATGCGTACGCCTCTACAAATGCCTGTACAGGACTTATATTTCTGCTACTGCTCTTTCAATTAACCGTCGTGCTAATGTTTGGGTTCCTGTATGTTCGTAATAATTGGTCGAGACATCGAGAAAAGCAGCAAGGTAGTCTAATTTATCGTCAGCAACTTCCATAAAACCTTGTAGATTGCTCACGACTTTCTGCGGTGTCAACCCACGAGAAACAACTAAATCGTTCATCCAACCCGTGACAGAGTTGAAACTTTCACCGATAAAGTTCAACTTACTGGCGGAATTATTTCCTGGAATGTCGCTATTAATATTTTGGAAAGTAGAGCTTTGCTCTAATTCTTGGGGACTCGTTTTATCTAAAGTTGCTAAAGCCTTTTGGATAAAATCAGAACCAAAAGGAATCAATCCATCGACGCAAACTAAGGCTACCATGCGCATCAAGGATTCACCACTGTAATCTGCCAGGGAAGTAACGAAATCACCAATACTATCGCCAGGAATACCATTAATTTGACAAAAAGCCAGCAACTCGACGACTAATTTCAAAGTTAGGTCGATAGTTTGAGCTTTATCAGCTTTAGGAGTGACTTTATTTAAGAAACCCAAAAGCGGAATTTTTTCCCCTACCTTATTCGCAAAAGCTGCTGCACCCAAGGCTTTATCGGTTCTATCTACAGTTTGATATAACCACATCGCCCTCTGATATCCTTGAGAGCGATCGTTGTAGAGATAGATAGCCCGTTCGCCAACTTGTTGAATGATACTTTCGTCAGTTTCGCCTGTAACGGTACGAATTGTATTTTCAAAATCAACTAAATTATTCCACTGCCCGGGAATCACAAAATCGAGCGATCGCAGCATGGAAACGGTTAGATTATTAGTGGGAAGTTCGTCCACTAATTGAATAATTGACTTGCTCACAATATTCTCCTTATACGCTAATAGTTAATAGTCAATGGTTAAGAGAAAAGTACAATTAACAATTAACAATTAACTATCGACATTTATTGCAATTTTGAGAGTCCATTGAGGTTGAATTTCTTTAACCACGCTTCGCGATCGCTAGCTGTAAAGGATGGATCGCGAGATAAAACTTTAACTTGATAGCGATCGCCGACTAAAACTGCTGTTTGTGTCGTACCAACTTCTACGGCGGGATAACCGTTAATTTGTTTTGTACTCGTCTTAAATTTTGCTGCGGCAGTTGGCAAGCTTGTAGTATCAGAAATAGATAGCATTGCCAGATCTTTACCACCTCTTTTCAATTTTGCCTCAGCAAAACCTTTTTTCTCTTGGGTATAAACTCGTTGAAATTCACCGCTCGCAGCTGGGAAAAATCGATTGAACTCGCTGCCTTGAGTCGCTTCTTTGACTACTGCTTGACCGCTTTTTTGCCGATTGCTGACCTGTTGTGCTTGGTCAAACCGCCCTGGAGTTTCTGTAGCCGTACATGCTGTAGTAAATAGTAACAATGACAGCATTAACGCCACTAAAATTTTACGCCCTTGACGAAAAAACATAACGCCTCCTGCTCGATGCTTTACACTTATCATTTATTCTGGCGATCGCTTGCTTTAGTTTCGGAAGATTTTAGATGCGTTGGGCAATGACAGCGTAAAACGGATCTTTCACACCGACACCCAACCACTGAATGAAATTATTAGTGCCGGACTGATGGGTAATAACTTCGGGTTCGGAGAATCCTGGTATGGCTTGAAAATACTGTTTGACTAATTCTACCCGGCTCGACTCCGTTCCATCGCGCCAAGCTTGAATTGCTTTTTGGTAAAACATGCGGTTGGAAAAGCTGATGATAACAATTCCGCCCGGTTTCAGAATCCGATGAATCTCGTTAAACACTGCTTCTGGATACTGCAAGTATTGTATCGAAACAGTATTCAATACTGCGTCGAAATCTTGGTCTGGTAGCGGAAATTTAGGATTCTGATTCAAATTTTGCACGAAATAATGATGCAATCGAGGATTACGGGCTAGTTCCTCTTCATTCATCCCGTGTCCCTCTACATGAGCAAACTCCATTTCCTCTGGAAGGTGGGACACCCAGCTACTCATCATGTCGAAAATTCGGGTGTGGGGTTTGAGGCGTTCTCGATATAACTGAGTCAGTTGTTGAATAAAATTATCGTCTACATGGGTGACAAATCGCGGAAAAGAATAGAACTGCTGGTCGTTGGTATCGTCTAACTTGATCCGGTCGTGAGGGCGCAAAATCATAATTCGAGCGTTTAAATACCTCTACTCTTCTCAGTTTAGAAAAAATTACGAAGTGTAAAGCTATTCTTCCACCCATTTCTAACTAACGAATCGGGTTGTGGACGGTAACTAATTTCGTTCCATCAGGGAATGTTGCCTCTATCTGGACTTCATGCAACATCTCCGGTACTCCTTCCATGACTTCATCTCGCATCAGGAGAGTTGCGCCAAAACTCATCAACTCGGCGACAGTACGTCCTTCTCGCGCCCCTTCTAGAATAGCGGCAGAAATATACGCCACTGCCTCTGGATAGTTTAGTTTTAGTCCTCTAGTTTTACGGCGTTCTGCTACCAAAGCAGCGGTGAAGATGAGTAGTTTATCCTTTTCCTGCGGCGTAAGTTGCATTGAGTGTCCTTTTTATTGTTGCCAAACTCTAGGTAAACAGCTAGACCTGTCTAATAATGATAAGCGTAGTAACTGCCACACAGATGTAAACCAGTTTCGCACCTCAATTGAACTAGAGCCACGGTAGCGACATAATAATCCATGTGGAAGGCGAGTGACTCCATAATTAGTAATTGGTATGGTTGTAGAGACGTTACATGTAACGTCTCTACACTTTGTTACTAACTCCGGTGAGACTTCGCATCCGATCCAGGTAAGGCTGGCGACAATAGAATGTCCGGCTAAACCGTGGGGACTGTTGAGAATTGCTTCTTCTCCTGGCAACCATTGTCGGTCGATCCATAAAGGTTGTCCTTGTTGCCAGACTTCGGTATACGATCGCCATTCTCCTTGTAAAAATCTTTCGCCTCTAGCGCTACGCCCAAATCTGGTAATTTCCCAACCCAACCAGCTAGCACCTGGGGCTAGTTCTACGCGCAAGTCTTGACGATAATTTGCGCCGTTAAAGACAATTGTTTCTTGGGGCAACCACTCCAAACAAGCACCTTCATCAATCTGAATCTCGACTATTTGTCTAGCTTGTAAGCCGTTGCTGCGATAAATTTTACTCGCTGCTGTTGTCGTGACTAAAGCTTGCGATCGCGGTTGGAGTTGCAGGTTAATGGAAAGGCAATCGCCCCCCACAATTCCCCCAGCCGTGTGCAAGATAGCAGTATGGCAGATGTCTCCTTCTGGATAAAACGGACGCTGCACTTTTAGCGGTGCTTGAACGCGATCGCTTATTGGTTGTGTCTTACCGTTGCGCAGAGCATACACGATATCTAAATTGCCATGCCAGGTAGAAGGAATAGTATTTTTGTGATGCACAGAATTATTGTAGTTGGTCACTGGTCACTGGTCACTGGTTACTGACTCAAATGGCTCGTATTTTCCTCCCAGTGCTTCTACAATCGTTTGCGTATTCGCTACCATCATTTTGATATACGAATCTCCATTACTACCAGCAGCGCCGATCGAGTCAGAGTAGAGTTGGCGCGGTGCTAATTTGACTCCCGCTTCCTGAGCAACAGTAGTAATTAAAGCAGGGTTAATTGTGGTCTCGGCAAAGATAGCGGGAACTCCAGCTTTTTTCACAGCTTCGACTAATTTTTGGATAGTTTGGGCGCTGGGTTGTTCTTCCGTACTGATCCCAATTAGAGTCCCGGCGATCGCCATTCCATAGGCGCGACCGAAGTATTGAAATGCATCGTGCGTCGTAACTAATTTTCGTCGTTCTATGGGGATGGTTTGAATTTGCCGAGTCATCCAAGTATCTAATTCCTGCAACTGGGCGATCAGTTGTGCGGCATTTTGGGTAAACTTCTCTTTATCTTCCGGTGACAATTCAATCAAAGCGTCGCGAATTCGGTTCACCATTTGAATTGAATTTTCCACATCGCCCCAAACATGAGGATCGGGGACAATTTCCCCTTTGCCTTTATCTAGCTGTAAAGGTTTCACAACTTCCCCTACAGCCAATTTACGCCTTTTCAATCCTGCTGCATTCATCAGCTTAATTAGTCCTGGCTCCAAATTGTAGCCGTTATACAAAATCAAGTCCGCATCTTCCAATGCCTGACTATCGGCTGGGACTGGTTCGTAAACGTGGGGATCGTCCCCTGGCTTCAAAATTCCCCGCAGTTGAATTTCTTCTCCTCCTACCCGTTCTGCCAAATCGTTAATGATGGTGCTAGTCGCCACGACTTGCGGCTTTTCTGTCCCCGGAGAGGTGCGGCTTGCATCTGGTTGGCTACAACTAGATAGAAGGGCAAGAGGCAAAAGAAGAAGTCGTAAGTCGTAAGTCGTAAGTCGGAAGTAATTTTTCTCCCTTGTCTCCCTTGTCTTCCTTGTCTCCCTTGTCTCCCTTGTCCCCCTTGTCTCCCTTGTCTTCCTTGTCCCCCTTGTCTCCCTTGTCTCCCTTGTCCCTCTCAGCCCTCTTCCCCCGACTCCCGATTCCCGACTCCCGACTCCCTTATCATTACGCCCGCTTATCATCAACATTATTTCCTTTTATAGATGTTTTCATATTCTTTTCATTTTTACAGTATGCTCAAAGTAGACAAAAAAAGTTAGTGTTATGAAAACTTTTAATTTGAAACTCCAGCCCAGAATAAATACTCATGGGTTTGTGCCAACTGCTGCGAACGTACAGAAAATGGATATGAATATCGCCAGCGCCGCAAATATTAATATCAGCCATTTAGGGGTGCAGTACCGCACGCAGGAAGCACTACGCGATGTTAACTGTACGGTGCGACCTGGAAGGCTGACCGGAGTTTTTGGTCCAAATGGTGCGGGTAAAAGTACTCTGATCAAAGCAATGTTGGGACTGGTTCCTCTGTCTAGCGGTAACGTGCTTTACCAGGGAAAGCCTTTGGTGCAGCAGTTGGAAAAAGTTGCATACGTTCCCCAGCGATCGCAAATTGACTGGACTTATCCTGCTACGGTGTGGGATGTGGTGATGATGGGCAGAGTCAAGAAAACGGGTTTATTTCAGCGTTTTTCTACTGTCAGTCGTAAAGTCGCCCAATCTGCATTAGAACGGGTGGGAATGGACGCATATAAAAATCGTCCCATCGGACAGCTATCGGGAGGACAACAGCAACGGGTATTTTTAGCACGGGCTTTGACTCAAGAAGCCGAAATCTTTTGCTTTGACGAACCATTAGTAGGAATTGACCAAAAAACCCAAACTGTAATTTTTGATGTTTTCCACGAATTAGCCCAAGCTAGAAAAATCGTATTAGTTGTGAATCATGACTTGGGAGAATCGATTCAGCACTTTGACGATTTGATTCTGCTCAATCGCGAGATAATTGCTACGGGCGATCGCGTTTCAGTGTTAACTGAAGATAATCTTTATCGCGCCTACAGTGGTAAGGTGATGTATTTTAGTGGAGCTGCTGCTTGATGCTTGAGGCATTGATTGAGCCGTTGCAGTATGGATTCATGCAGCGATCGCTGATTGTGGCGATTCTTGTTGGTTTATTGTGTGCTGTCGTCGGCAGTTACTTGATGGTACAACGCTTAGCTTTGTTGGGAGATGCCATCAGTCACTCTGTCCTGCCAGGACTCGCGATCGCCTTTTTAGTTGGGGCAAATATTTTTGTTGGGGCGTTTATTGCTGGGGTAATTAGTACGCTGCTGATTGCTTGGATACGCACGCGATCGCCAATTAAAGAAGATGCAGCGATGGGAATAGTATTTTCAGCTTTTTTCGCCTTGGGAATTACCTTAATCACGACAATTCAGAAGCAAAATAAAATCGATCTGAATCACTTTTTATTTGGCAATATTCTCGGCGTGACATTTGATGATGTCCGCGATACGGCAATTATTGCCACTGTAGTATTAATTGTTGTTTTCCTCTTATACAAAGAACTCCTATTTTACACTTTCGATCCGCTAGGCGCTCAAGCTGCTGGCTTACCAGTGAATCAGCTAAATTTTGGTTTAATGTTGTTAATTGCTTTAACAATTGTCGCCAGCATGAAAGCAGTAGGCGTGATTTTAGTATTATCCCTCCTCATTACACCTGGGGCAACAGCTTATTTACTAGTCACTCGCTTGCATCAAGTGATGATTTTAGGTGCGGCGATTGGGATTGTTTCTAGTATTAGCGGCATGTATCTCAGTTACTTTTTTAACTTACCATCCGGTCCCGCGATCGTTTTAGTTGTTTCGGGATTATTTGCCTTAGCTTTTTTATTCAGTCCCAATTATGGGGTTTTTATGCGTTGGCGACAAGTGAAAACCAAGCAGTTGAGTAATGAATAATAGTAGAGTCAATTCTATCATTTGAATAATATATATCTTATAGGAGCGGACGGTTATGCGTCCCTACCTATGATATGTTCGTAATTGGTAATTGCTATACGAGCATTTTTTTATACTCTAGGTAAGATACATGGCTGACATTGTCGATATTGCTGTTGGTGCGGGTTCTTTCAATACTTTAGTAGCGGCAGTACAAGCAGCAGGGTTAGTAGACACCCTCAAAAGTCCTGGTCCCTTCACGGTGTTTGCACCTAACGACGAAGCATTTGCACAACTACCACCTGGAACTATTCAAACCTTACTACAAAACATTCCTCAATTAGCAAGAATTTTAACTTTCCATGTTGTTTCTGGTAAGTTGATGCAAGCTGACTTAGCAAAAGTCGATTCTGTCATTTCGGTGGAAGGTTCGCCAATTCCGATTAACTGTACTGATGGCTTTGAAGTCAAAAATGCCACAGTATTAGCACCAGATATTGAAGCTGATAACGGCGTGATTCATGTAATTAACCGCGTGATTTTAATGGGGTAATTTATATCTGTAGAGACGTTACATGTAACGTCTCTACATCAGGCGATCGACGTTTTAATATCTGCAACCAACTCATCAATTCTTTCTTTAGTCGTTCCCCAAGAACACATAAATCTTACACCACCAGCACCGATAAAAGTGTAGAATTGCCAGTTTTTAGCACGTAATTGATTAATATAGCGAGTCTAAACAAGTTATGAACAAAATTGGAGATAAGTAGGTAGAATGAAGCTCTAGATGTCAGAGGCTGATGAAAACTAGCGTGAATCCGACTTCTCTAACCAAAACACAACAAATTCAACTCTTAAAAGATTTCATTCAAAGTCACCCAAATGAAAAAGAGATGAGAAGAGCTTTAGCTGTGAAGCTAGCTATGGAAGGTTATGTATATCGACAAATTAGCCAAATCTTAGAAGTTTCTGTAGGATTTATTAGCAAATGGAAACAAGCTTTCGAGTCTGGTGGATTAGCTGCGTTAAGGTCTTCGTATCAAGGAGGAAAAGGTTACTTAACTCAAATTGAAAGGCAAGCGGTAATTCAGTGGCTGGTCGAACAAAAAACTTGGGATATTTCAGACTTAGAGGTGTATCTAATCGAGCAGTACGATATAGTTTTCAATCGCGACAAAGTTATTATCAACTGTTGAAAGAAGCGCGAATTACGTGGCAAAAAGGAGAACAAACCAGTCCACGTCAAGACCCAGAAGCGATCTCAAAAAAAACCGAGAAATTGCCGAGTTACTAGAGAAGTATCGACCCCAGATTGAAGCTGAAGAGCTAGTTGTGTATATCATAGATGAATGTCATCTTCTCTGGAACGATCTGGTTGGCTATCTTTGGAACTTCGTAAAAAATCCTTTAAAAATCCCAATCCTCAATCCCAAGGAACGGCAAACTTATTATGGTGCGCTAGAGCTATTTACTCAAGAGTTTACTTTGGTTCCTGAGCCAACAGCAAATGGAGAACTAACAGTAGAATTCGTCAAAAAATTACTAGGTAAACATCCACAAGCCAGAATTTTATTAATTTGGGATGGAGCCTCTTATCATCGAGGGCAAGTAATGAGGGATTTTCTCACCGAACAAAATGAAGGGCTTCTTCCTGAAAATTGGCAAATTACTTGTGTCCGATTTGCCCCTTATGCCCCTCAAGAGAATCCGGTCGAAGCTATTTGGTTACAACTGAAAACTCTCCTGAGAAGATTTTATCGTTTTGGAAAAAGTTTTAAGAGCGTCAAACGTTTATTTCAGCTTTTTGTTGACTTAAAACTCTTTAATCTTCCAAATTTTAGCAACTACGATGCTTTTTCACGATTCGCTTAGACTCGCTATAGTATGTTCTGATAACTGCACGAAGACACCATTAACTTGCCTGGGAAATAGAATTTCTACACCTTCAATGTTTAAAAGTTGATTTTCTAAATATTCCGCACATTCATTAGCGTGACGCGCATTTCTTAACCAAGCACCTGTTTCTAATAAACCCAGCCAAGGTGCGGAAATAAATCGCATTTTCGATGCTAATTGTCCCGCTTGCTTGCAGCGATAGGCAAAGTCTTCTGCTAAGCTTTTATTAAAGAAGATAATTGCTTCACCCATTGCCGTACCGTTCTTCGTTCCGCAAAAACACAAGACATCAACCCCACTTTTCCAGGTAATTTCTGCTGGAGTTTTATTCATTGCGATGACAGCATTGGCAAAGCGTGCGCCATCCATGTGGATTTTTAAGTTGTATTTTTGGGCAACTGCTTTAATTGCTAAAAGTTCGTCGATAGAATATAAAGTTCCTAATTCTGTAGCTTGTGTCAAGCTAATAACTTTAGGTTTGGGAAAGTGAATATCTGCACGTTTGCTGACAATCGCTTCTACTGACGCTGGGTTTAGCTTACCCACTTCGCCTTTTGCTAGTAATAACTTAGAACCATTAGAAGCAAATTCTGGTGCGCCGCATTCATCGGTTTCAATATGTGCGACTTCGTGACAAATGACACTGTGGTAAGACTGACAAAGTGCAGCTAGAGAGAGTGAATTAGCAGCCGTGCCGTTAAAGACGAAGAATACTTCGCAGTCAGTTTCAAAGATTTGCCGAAAATAATCTGAGGCTTTTTGCGTCCATTCATCGTTACCATATGCAGGCGAACTTCCTACATTCGCTTTCAGCATATATTCTAAGGCTTCTGGGCAAATTCCAGAGTAGTTATCGCTGGCAAATTGTTCTGGATTGTTTACCATAATCTATCTACATAATTAATGTTTTTTGCATCGATCGCAATGTCCGCAACCTGAAGATGGTAATTCTTGACTGAAACCAAAACATTTTAACAAATACTGCCAGCGACACTGTTTCGTTGTAAGATACTGAGTCATCTGCTGTACGGCAAGAAATTGTTTAGGTGGCTTTAGTTTAATTGGTTGACGGATCGTGTAATGAAATGGATCTTGCCAATCTAACAAATTGGCACTGTGGAGGAGAGATAACGCAATCGCACCATCAGAAAATTTGCGTGCTACAGCTTCTACTTCTCCCTTCACTGGAAGTTTTTTTGCTAATTGCTGTGCTGATAAATATTGCGATCGCATTTTATTTTCAAAAAACTGCTGACGCTGCTTATCTTCTGGATCTAGCCATCCTGTAGGTTCGCTAATTAACGTCAATGCAATACTCGGTTTTCCATCTCTGCCAGCACGTCCAACTTCCTGCACGTATTCTGATAATAATAAGGGAGAGTGGAAATGTACCACCCATCTCACGTTAGGTTTATTAATCCCCATACCGAACGCGCTAGTACAAACAACAAATTGCATTTCTCCATTCAACCAGCTAGCTTCAATTCTACGACGTTCTGCTGGACTCAAACCTGCATGATAAGCCGCAGTAGTATATCCTTGTTGCATTAACCATTCTGCTAAACTTTCGCTATCGCGGCGCGTACGCACGTAAACTAATCCAGCTTCCCCCTGTTGTGACTGAATAAATTTCTCTAATTGTTGTTTCCGTCCTCTTGGTGTCCAAACTATTTTTACCTGAAGCTGGAGATTGGAACGGTAGGGATTTTGACGAAAAATTGCTGGTTGTTGTAGTTGTAAGACTTGCTGAATTGTTTGCTGAGTTGTCGGATCTGCTGTTGCTGTAAAAGCCGCGATCGCAATTTTTGCTCCAACTGGTTTAGACTGAAGTAAAGCCGATCGCACTGTACCTAAACGGCGATAAGCTGGACGAAATGTATCGCCCCATTGAGATAAACAGTGAGCTTCATCTAAAATTAGACTATCAATTTTTAATTGTGGTTGAGATAGCCTTTCCCAAATCGGTTTACTGAGTAAAGTTTCTGGCGATAAATAAAGTAGTTTTAACTGTTGCCGTTCTAATTGTTGTAGAGTTTCAAAACGACTATCCTTTGGTAACTCACTGTGTAATAAAGCAGCTGGAAGATGGCGATCGCGCAATTCTTTAACTTGGTTTTCCATTAACGCTACTAGAGGAGAAACAACTATAGTTAACCCTGTTTGTAGTAGCGCTGGAAGTTGAAAACAAATTGACTTACCTCCACCCGTAGGCATAATTATCAAAGCATCTTGCCCTGACAATATACTACGAATAATTTCCCCTTGGGGTGGACGAAAATATGCATATCCCCAGATTTTTTGTAAGGTAGCGCGAATATGTTGCCCAGATTCAGAGTCATTCATTGTTGTTCAGCAATTTTTTGACTCTGAATATAACTGTTAGTTGGTGAGGAAGCGATCGGTAATTTCACTGTAGAGACGTTACATGTAACGTCTCTACATTTATTAGGGGATTGAAGGGAGATCTAGCCCCCCTTTTTTAAGGGGGGTTGGGGGGATCTCAACCACCTACCGCGATCGCTTCCTTACTCAATTTCTCATAAGCTGCCAAAATAACTTCCTCAGTTTCTGCCCAACCGATACACTGATCTGTCACTGAAATACCATATTTCAATTTTGACAAATCGCAAGGAATTGACTGATGACCCTCATACAAATGAGATTCTAACATCATTCCTAGAATTGATGTATTTCCTTCTACAATTTGCGCGATCGCATCATTAAAAGCTACAGTTTGTAATTTGTAGTTTTTATTAGAATTACCGTGGCTGCAATCGATGACAATTCGTGGTGGTAGACCTGCCTCTTTTAACTTTTCTTCTACTTTCTTAACATGGGCAATCTCGTAATTAGGTTTGCCACCACCACCCCGTAAAATAATATGACCGTAAGCATTTCCTTTTGTTTTGAAAACGCTCACTCGTCCCCTTTGATCGATCCCCAGAAAATTGTGTGGCGTACTCGCTGCATGGAGGGCATTGAGAGCAACTTGAATTCCCCCATCAGTCCCATTCTTAAATCCTACTGGCATTGATAGCCCGCTAGCAATTTCTCGGTGAGTTTGTGATTCAGTTGTTCTCGCCCCGATCGCCGCCCAAGACATGAGTTCGCTGATATACTGCGGTACGATTGGATCGAGTGCTTCTGTTGCCGCAGGAATACCCATTTCTGCTAGCTTTAATGATAAGCTCCGGGCTAAATGCAAACCTTTTTCAATATGGAAAGAATCATCCATATCGGGGTCGTTAATTAACCCTTTCCATCCTACTGTCGTGCGAGGTTTTTCAAAATACACGCGCATGATCAGCAGTAATTTATCTTGAACTTTATCTGCTAAATTTTTTAATTTCCCTGCATACTCTTCTGCTGCTGCAACATCGTGAATAGAACAGGGACCAACTACAATAAACTTTCTATTATCTATACCATCTAATATATTTTCTAATTCTTTCCGAAAGCGTAGAACAGTTTTTTCTGCTTTTTCCGTCAAGGGTAATTTTGTTTTTAATTCTTTCGGGGTAATTAAGATATGTGAATTATCAATGCGGATATCGGCAATACGATCGTGCATAGTAAAAATTACCTATTTTGAAGAACGACTACAGATAAAACCAATATTCAGTATAGTATTTTCTAAATAGAGGCAGACGAAACAATTTGGGAGAAAAACTCCCTTAAGCGTTCTAGATGGTCTAAAAAAAGACTACACCAGGAGCGATCGCGATTTCCACATCGCTGTCATTGTCTGTCATAAACCTAAACAGTAGCGCACGGCTGCCTCCACTTGCCAAATCAACGCCGGATCTCAAAATTGCGTAATCCTTCTGGTGTTTCGTACTCAACCGCCACGTCTTTAACAACAGCAGGCGGGTTTCCCTGGCGACACCACGCGATCGCCTCTTCTACTAATTCTCTCGTTCCTTCAAATACGGCTTCCACTCGTCCGTCAGGTAAGTTTCGCACCCAGCCATGTAACCCCATCTCAGCAGCCATCTCAGCCGTTGACATTCGGTAGCCTACTCCTTGAACTCTACCAGAAACGAATACATGGGCGCGAAGTCGATCTTGCATTATAAAGTCAAAAGTGAAAAGTCAAAAGTCAAAAAGCTGAGACACAGTATATCTGATGCTGGTTAATTGCATAGTGCAAAATTAGATATGCAATAGTTTAGAGCGACAAAAATGGCGCTAACTGAGAAGCTAACGCCAAACGAAGCCTTACTTGGTTCATTCTAAGCAAAAATGGTGCTGCAATCTAGCTCAAACTCAAGACGACGGTTTTAGTCATCATCATCGTCATCATCATCATCGTCATCGCGTTTACGGCTTCTATATCTGCGATCGTCATCGTCGTCATCATCGCGCCTTCTATACTCGCGATCGTCGTCTTTGTACCTGCGATCGTCATCGTCGTCATCATCGCGCCTTCTGGATGTGCGATCGCCATCATCATCGCGGCGGTCTTGCGGAAAGCCAGGAATATTTTTGAGAAAATCGCCTATCTCCATAAAAACTCCTTGGGAGATCGATTAAGAGTATTTTCTAACAACTTGTCTCGATCGAATCACAAGAATTTTTAATGGCACGGCGACAGTTTCATTCATCCGAACTTATAGGAATAAGACTTATAAATAGAGAGAATGTATTTATATATAGTTTTCCTATTATATTGGCAAACTTCAAACATAGTGCAAAAATTCACCTTACTACTAGAAATACATCTATTGCTTGTATTGAAAGCTTTAGAGCTGCTGAAGTTGAGTCGCAAATTCTCTTCTTTTCTATTTATGAAATAGACAAAGTTGCTACAAGTTTCTATCTTAAAGTAGATTCTTGAGTTTAGTCGTTTGTTTTAGTCTGTAATCTATCTTAACAAATAACTTAGTCCTTTTTTCTACTGAGAAAGGGACTGTAATTCTATGTCTAAAAACTCTCTTAGATCGCCGAAAAAAAGTTTGAGATCGCTCGATCGGCTCAATTTCTTCCTTGCTGACGTGCGGGATGGAGTCGGACCTTATTTAGCAATCTACTTGCAAGCTTCCCATAAATGGAGTCCAGCCAATATCGGGATTGCCATGTCTGCTATGGGAATTGCTACAGTAATTGCCCAAACCCCAGCGGGGGCTGTGGTCGATCGCCTGCGACAAAAACGGTTGTTAGTTGTGGTGGCAGCGGCGCTAGTTGCGGTAGGTTGCATCGGCATGATACTGTCGCCAACCTTACCGACAGTAGTTTCAGCTCAGGCTTTAATTGGTGTAGCAGCAGCAATTTTTCCTCCAGCTATAGCAGCAATTACGTTAGGGATAGTCGGATATAACAAACTAGACCGTCGCATCGGTCGCAACGAGGCTTTCAATCATGCCGGAAATGTTGCTGCGGCAGCTTTAGCGGGTACTATCGGTCATTTCGTTGCTAGAGAAGGAATCTTTGTTCTTGTCGCAGTCACGGCGATCGCGAGTGCGATCTCCGTACTCCAAATCCGCAATCGAGACATCGATCCCGACTTGGCACGGGCTGCAAAAGATGGGCAAGATGGAGAGGGGCAGGAAAAGCGATCGCATATTTCTGGCATCGGTCAAATCTTAAGCGATCGTCGCATCCTCATATTTGCCGTTTCTGCCGTGCTATTTCACTTTGCTAACGCTGCAATGTTACCCCTTGTCGGACAAAGACTTGCAGATGGTAAGGCTACAGGGGCTTCCCTGTACATGTCAGCTTGCATCATTGTGGCGCAGTTGGTGATGATCCCCGTGTCAACTTGGGCGGGAAGTTTAGCCCACGCAGGACGCAAACCAGTCTTCTTGTTAGGCTTTGCGATTTTGCCAATTCGGGGCGTACTCTACACTTTTAGCGACAATCCCTTTTTTCTCGTCTCCGTACAAATTTTAGATGGAATTGGCGCTGGTATCTTTGGAGTAGTATCTGTGTTAATAGTTGCAGATTTAACTAAAGGGACTGGTCGTTTTAACCTGACTCAAGGGGCAATTAGTACTGCTGTAGGGATTGGCGCTTCCCTGAGTAATTTGCTGACAGGTTTTGTAGTACAAGAGGCAGGGTACAATGCAGGTTTCCTCACTTTAGCAGCGATCGCCTCTGTTGCCCTCGCCTGCTTTTGGTTACTAATGCCAGAGACAAATAGCCTTCAACAGGAAAGGATGGGGCGATCGCTAGTAGGTTGATCGTTAATCGTCATCGTCATCGTCGCGATCGCGGGATCGATATTCCCGATCGTCATCATCATCCCGACTGCGACTTCTATACTCTCGATCTTCATCGTCATCGTCGCGATCGCGCCTTCTATATCTGCGATCGTTGTCGTCATCCTCTTCGTCGTACCGATCTCTATATTCTCGTTCTTCTTCTACCCGCGAACGATATCTGTACTCGCGATCGTCGTCCTCATCTTCATCGCGATTGCGATATCTGCGATCGTCGTCGTCATTGCGATCTCGATAGTCTCGATCGTCATCTCGTCTGCGATCGCCTACACCAGGAATGTTTTTAAAAAAATCGCCTATACCCATAATCTTTCTCCTAACGGTCGAGCAAGATTTTTTTACTGAATTAATCCGTAGTCTGTCACAGAAGTTTTGATTGCTATCTCCTCCAAGAGTTATAAATAGCGATCGGTAAATAGAATGAGATCGAACGGGGAGAAGGGTTAACTTGCAACTACCAACTACCAATTACCAATTACCCCAATACATCCTGTTTATCAGCCAAAGATTCTTGTTTGGCAGAAATGCTAGGATCTTCGCTTAAATCTTGTCGATCGCTCAGTTTTTCCCTAAATTCGTTGATTACACCTCCATGTAAAAGGATATTAATTTGACGCGGACTAATGCTATGAGTCATTTCATAAACAAGGTTTTTTGTCTTATTTTTAGCTACAATTGGTTGTCCAGCAGTTAAGGCATCACGCATTCCTACAATTTCAATTTCATCATCGCGATCGATAGTATCGTAATCATCAGGATTGACAAATTCTAGCGGCATAATGCCGAAATTAACTAAATTTTGCCACCCAATTCGAGCGTAGGATTTAGCTAACACCGCTACTTGTCCTAAATATTTGGGTGCGATCGCGGCGTGTTCTCGACTCGAACCTTGGGCGTAGTTGTCGCCTGCAACAATGACATGACCGCCATATTCTTTCTGAGCAACTTTAGCTCGCTCCGCAAAAGTTTCATCTACCATATAGTAGACAAACTGACTAATTCCAGGAATATTACTACGAAATGGTAGTACTCGCGCCCCTGCTGGCATAATTTCATCTGTAGAAATATTGTTACCAACTTTAAGTAGAACGGGAACGATCGCGCGATCTGGCAACTCTGGAAAATCTGGGAGAGATTTAATATTTGGTCCTTTTTCTAACTGAATTTGACTTCCATCTGTAGGAGGTGGAACGAGCATTTCTGTATTAAGAATCTCTTTTTCTGGGGCAACAAATTGAGGATAATTCATGCCGTAGATTTGTTCCAAATCTCGCGGATCTGTAATTACCCCCGTTAAAGCTGCCGCTGCTGCTGTTTCAGGACTGCACAAATATACCTGGTCGTCAGCAGTTCCAGATCGCCCAGGAAAATTGCGGGGAAACGTGCGTAAAGAAATTTGATTCGAGGCGGGGGCTTGTCCCATACCGATACAACCGAGACAACCCGCTTGATGAAACCGCGCCCCAGCGTGGATCAGATCTAAGAAAGCCGTTCCCATCGCAGCTAAGTTCTCGATTCCCTGGCGCGAGGTAGGATTAACGTCAAAGGAAACGCGATCGCTTGCTGTTTTACCTTTGACAATTTGACTCACAATCCAAAAATCTCGTATGCCTGGATTTGCGGAAGAACCAATTACCACTTGCTGTACCGATCTGCCTTGCACTTCTCGCACGGGGACGACATTACCAGGACTGCTGGGACAAGCAATTAAAGGGACTAATTCAGATAAATTAATTTCGTCATGAAGGTCGTATTCTGCGCCAGCATCGGCGATCAGTTCTACCCAATCTTCACCCCGTCCTTGGGAAGCTAAAAACCGTTTTACCTCAGCATCGGATGGAAATACCGTCGTTGTCGCCCCCATTTCCGTACCCATGTTGGCAATAACGTGCCGATCCATTGCACTCAAGTTTTCCAGCCCCGATCCGTAGTACTCGATAATTGTATTGCGACAGCCGTGGACATCGTAGCGCCGCAGCATCTCTAGCACGACATCTTTGGCGCTTACCCAGTCAGGCAACTTTCCGGTTAGCTTCACGCCCAAAACTTTTGGCATTTTAAGATACATCGGTTCCCCTGCCATCGCCATAGCTACGTCAATTCCACCCGCGCCGAAAGCTAACATTCCCAAAGAACCAGCGGCGGGGGTGTGGCTGTCGGAACCGATCAGAGTTTTCCCAGGAATACCGAATCGTTCCATGTGGACGGGATGACTGACACCATTTCCAGGGCGACTGTACCAAATACCAAATCGCTGACAGGCAGAACGCAGAAATAAATGGTCGTCGGCGTTTTTGTAATCTGTTTGTAATAAATTGTGGTCTACATATTGGGCAGAAAGTTCGGTTTTGACGCGATCGATTCCTAAAGCTTCCAACTCCAGCATCACCATCGTACCCGTAGCATCTTGGGTCAGAGACTGATCGATTTTCAGACCAATCTCCTGCCCTGGAATCATTTTTCCCTCAATTAAATGAGACTGGATCAGCTTTTGAGTGACGTTCATTGGTATCGTGGCTCCTATGAAAAAGTCAAAATTTAAAAGCTAAAAGTCAAAAATTAGAAACTTGTATCAGGTGCAACTTTTAGTTAATGAATGGGAAGAATTAAATATAAACTTTGTTTCTTCTTTGCCTGCTATCTTCTGTCGATTCATACTACTTAGCAGTTACAGTTATTAATATATGCAAAAGTATATTCAGGCGATCGCGCATCTTCTCAAGGTAAGATTTTCTGTTATTTCCACTCTTTTCAGTCGGCTATATGTTGTAGTTTCGATATTAATTTATACAGTCATATCACTACAGTTCGATCGGCTGGGAAGGCAAAATTCAGCGCAGATCGTGTTAACTATGATACATTTACTTGATCGCGATCGCCCTGAGAATAATTTCAACCTTTTATTCGCTTGAGTATGAGTAGCACGTCAGAAGAACAGCAATTCGTAGCGCGATCGCCTGTTAGTGAAGATTATCCCCTCAGTGCTGTCCCCGCCTCAGCACGCAAATCAATTTGGTCTTTAGCTCCCTTGCTGATGGGTTTTACCTTATACTCAGGAACGTTATTTGCTGGGGGTAGGGTAGGTCCATCGTTTCGATTTTTTCCCGATCTTGTCTCGCTGATTGTCATCGGTAATTTAATTTTAGGCATCTACGCGAGTCTACTAGCTTATATTTCTGCCAAGACAGGTCTGAGTACGGTCTTGATGTCGCGGTTTAGCTTTGGCAATGTGGGTTCTCGTTGGGTTGATTTTCTGCTTGGTTTTACCCAAATTGGTTGGTATGCTTGGGGATCGGCGCTGATGGCAGAGTTAGCAAATAAGCTTTTAGGCGTTCCGGCTGGCTGGAATTGGCTGATTATTCTATTTTTTACTTATTTCTTTTGTTCTACAGCGTATATTGGCTATCGGGCGATGGATTGGCTGAGTCGAATTGCCGTCCCAGCAATGCTAATTTTAATGGTTTGGAGTTTGGCGATCGCCACCACGAAAGTCGGAGGGTTTACAGGGTTGCAGGCGATCGTCCCTAAAGAACCCATGCCAATCGGTGAAGCTATTACAATTATTGTCGGGACGTTTATTTCAGGCGGAACTCAAGCCACAAACTGGAGTCGATTTGCCAATTCGGGACGCACGGCATGGATAAGTACCCTCACTGCCTTTTTCTTTGCCAATGGCTTACTCATATTTAGCGGTGCATTCTGCGCTCTAGTTTACGGTAATGAAGACATCGTACAAGTCATGGCGCAACAAGGATTGCTATTTTGGGGTTTGGTGCTGTTGTTCTTAAATATGTGGACGACACAAGACAACACCATCTATGCATTCTCGGTTGCAGGCGCGCATATGTTCCGTACTAACAAACGGACGGCTTTCGTGTTGGGTGGTGCGACTGTTGCTTTAGTGTTAGCCTGGGGCGGAATTTACAATTTACTCGTCCCCTACCTCATTTTACTAGGAACGTTTATTCCTCCCATTGGTGGGGTCATAATGGCAGATTACTGGTTGCATCATAAAGGACATTTCCCTGCACTAACAGAGAAACAGCCTGCATTGAATTGGGCGGGAATTATTGCTTACGTGTTAGCGAGTGCAGTCGCCTACTTCTCTCCAGGTGTCAAGCCCATTAACGGCATTATTGCAGCTGCGATCGCCTATTTTATTTTGAGTAAATTTCTAATTCCCAAAAACAACAGAGTGAAGGAATGATTCTGAAAATTTAGCGACTAGCTTTCGATTCTTCGCCATTTTTTCTATTCAAATTTGGAATTGCTAATTGTTCTCCACTAAAAGGGCGATTTCTGATAACGTTTCTCTTTGCGATCGCCAATATATTTGTAGGGGCGCACGGCTGTGCGCCCCTACTCGCCTATCTCATTCAATTGAAAATGGCTATGATATATAATCCTTGATTTCCTTCGTCTATACGTAAATCCACGGAAGAAGTTTTAAAAGTAAATTAGCCTGAAATAAAGTTATCGGTGAAAACTCGCTTGGATATCCTGTATTACTCAAGTTAGCTTTTATTTGAAATTTAGATTACTGAACTGTAGTATCTCAAAACCTTAATAACTTTGTAAAGATTCGCGTTGTACTGAGAACTTATAACTTGGTATTTCAGGAATTTTTGCCTAAACTATTCTCTCTACTATTTTTGAGTTATGCAAGAGCAACTTATTGAAACCTCGGAAAATCTAGATTTAGATTTTTCAAAATTATGGATAATTTTAAAACGCCGTTGGCTACCTGGTACGGGCGTGTTTACTGCCATTCTGGGTTTAGCAATTATAGCTGTCTGCTTGCAGAAACCCGTTTATGAAGCGACGGGGAAACTGATCGTTAAGAAAAACGATCAAACGGCTGCTCTCACAGGTTTGGGGCAGGGAATCGGAGACTTAGAAGGTTTAAATCTTCAAAGTAATCCTGTCAATACAGAAATTGAGGTAGTACGTTCCATTCCTCTCTTACAAAAAACTATAGCTGCACTAAATCTCAAAGACGATCGCACAAGTGAACCACTTAAGCCAGCAGATATTATTGGCAAGCTAAAGTTGAAAAATATTGGTGGCACTGATGTGATGCAAGTGACGTATAAAAGCATCAGTCCTGATGAAGCTGCTGCCGTCGTCAATAAATTGATGAACGTTTATTTAGAAAACAATATTCAAACTAATCGAGTTACGGCAACAGCAGCCGGAGATTTTATTGCTAAGCAAATTCCTGATGTTGAAGCCCGCGTGCGTCGAGCCGAAAGCGCTCTGCGTCGCTTTAAAGAACAGAATCACCTAATTGCATTAGAAGTAGAGGCACAAGGTGCAGTCACGGTTATCCAAACTTTAGAAGGACAAATTGCCCAGGTTCGAGCAGAATTGGCAAATGCTAATACTAAGCTGGCAAAACTGCGCCAACAAGTCGGTATGGATACAGATACTAGCTTGAACCTCAACGCGCTCAATCAGGCTCGCGGCGTGCAAAGAGTTTTAACAGAATATCAAAAAACCGAAGCCGAACTAGCACAACTGCGGACGCGCTATGCCGAAACCTATCCAGGAATTTCCAATCTCAAGCAAAAGAGAACAGCTCTCAAAGCCTTACTCAGCCAACGGATCTCCCAGGCTGTAGGAAAGACGCGAACCCTAGCTGATGGTAAGTTACAAATCGGTGAAAGCAAACAGAAACTAACTGAGGCATATATTCAGCTAGAAGTAGAGCGTCTGGGTTTAGCAAGTCGTTTAGCTTCTTTATCGGGTGAATACAACCTCTATAAACAAAGAGCTAACATTCTGCCCAAATTAGAACAGCAACAACGGGAACTCGAAAGACAACTCAAAGCGGCTCAATCGACATACGAAATTCTGCTGCAAAAGCTGCAAGAGGTGAGAGTAGCAGAGAATCAAAATATGGGTAACGCTCGGATTATTGAATCTGCATTAGCTCCCGAAAAAGCTTTGTTGTTCAAACCGATGATAATTTTGGCAGCAGGTATATTGTTGAGCGTAGTGTTGTCAAGCGGTACGGTTGCAGTCTTAGAAATTAAGGATACATCGGTCAAAACTCTGAAGGAAGCAAGAGAGTTATTTGGCTATACCTTTTTAGGAGCTATTCCTTCTCTGACAAAGAAAGCTGCTGCCGATGGAAAAAATGCGGAGGCAACTACGATCGCCCTCCCAGTCAGAGACACTCCGCGTGCGCCAATTGCGGAAGCTTTCCGGATGCTTCAGGCTAACTTAAAATTTTCCAGTTCGGATAAATTGAAAGTGATTTTAGTCACTAGCTCTGTTCCTGGAGAAGGTAAATCTACGGTTTCTGCTAATTTAGGAGCGGCGATCGCTCAACTGGGAAACAGAGTCTTAATTGTTGATGCAGACATGCGCCGTCCCAGACAACACCACATTTGGGAGAAAGCTAATACAGAAGGATTAAGCGATGCGATCGTCGGTCAAGTAGATTACCAGTCTGCAATTAAAGAAGTTCTGCCTAAATTGCATATTCTCACAGCTGGTGCGACTCCTCCCAACCCCGTAGCACTGCTCGATTCCGTGCAAATAACTTCCTTAATCGATAATTTTGCTAAATCGTTTGATTTTGTAATTATTGATGCTCCTCCAGTTTTAGTAGCTGCTGATGCTCTCATGTTGGGTAAGATAACAGATGGTTTATTGATGGTAGCAAGACCTGGTGTTGTGAGTTCTAATACTGCTACTACTGCTAAAGATTTGTTGCAGTCTTCCGGTCAGAAAGTCTTGGGTTTAGTGGTCAATGGCGTGATTTTGGAAAATGAATCTGATAGTTATTACTACTATGTGAAGGACTATTACATGGAGGAGGATTCCACTAATCGTCAGCGTTCTACTGCTAATCGTAAGGCAGCATCATAACTCAGATTTGTATGTTCAAATCTATTGTGTCAATCCGCGAAAGATTTAGCCCTCAGTTACGTAAAGTTGCGGTAAATACTAGTTGGCTGTTTGCTGACCGTATCCTTCGCATGGGTGTTGGGCTTTTTGTAGGTGTGTGGGTAGCTCGTTATTTGGGAACTCAGCAATTTGGGCTATTAAACTATGCCACTGCTTTCGTAGCTTTGCTAACTCCATTTGCAACTTTAGGTTTGGACAACATAGTAATTCGTGAAATTGTACGTGATTCTTCATATAAGGATGAAATTCTTGGTACTACTTTCTTTCTCAAACTTCTTGGTGGAATTGTATTAGTTGTACTATCAATTTTTAGCATTTCGTTGTTACGTTCAGGAGATCGGCTAACTTCTTGGGTAGTCAGTGTTTTATCAGTTGGAGTAATTTTTCAGGCTTTTGACACCATTGATTTACAATTTCAGGCGCAGGTTCAATCAAAATATACGGTTATTGCTAAGAATCTAGCGTTTATCGTTATCACCCTTGTCAAGTTAACTTTAATTCAAATTAATGCATCTCTAATAGCTTTTGCTTGGGTAGTTTTGCTAGAAAGCGGGTTAGGTGCAATTGGGTTAGCGATCAACTACCGAATGCAAGGATATAGCTTTTGGGCTTGGCGTTGGAGCCTTACCCGTGCGATCGCCTTACTTAAAGAAAGTTGGGCACTGATGCTTTCGGGACTGACGATTATGATTTATATGCGAATCGACCAGATTATGCTGGGACAGATGATCGACGATCGCGCCGTCGGGCTTTACTCAGCAGCTACTCGGATCTCTGAAGTCTGGTATTTCATTCCCACAGCTATCGCCTCTTCTATGTTTCCCACTATTATCGAAGCAAAGGGAATAAGTGAAAGTCTTTACTACCAGCGCATAAAACAGCTATTGCGGCTGATGGTATTTTTATCCACAGCGATCGCAATACCTATGACATTTCTATCGAAAACCTTCGTGGTAGGGTTGTTCGGTCAAGAATATATTGCAGCCAGTTCTATTCTTGCAATCCATATTTGGGCATCTCTATTCGTCTTTATGGGTGTTGCTACTTCTCCTTGGTTTATTACCGAGGGCTTGACAAAGCTTTCCTTGCAAAGAACACTGATTGGTGCGATCGCCAATGTGTTACTGAATTTTCTCTTAATTCCTACTTACTCTGGGAATGGTGCAGCGATCGCTACTGTTATTTCCTATGCTTTTGCTGCCTTTATTGCAAATTTATTTAGTAGAAAAGCAAGAAAAATATTTTTTATTCAATTCCAGGCACTTTTTCTAATTGATTGGAGTAAATGAACATGAAACTCATTCTAAAGAAACTTCTTCCTAACAGACTATGGAGTTACATGCAAAGTATAAAAGAAAAGCTGTTTAATAGTTACGCCACTCAATCATATTCACAAGAAGGTGAAGATATAATTTTGAGAAGAATCTTTGAATGTAAAACTAATGGATTTTATATTGATGTAGGCGCACACCATCCAAAACGATTTTCAAACACTTATTTATTTTATAAAAAAGGTTGGAACGGAATAAATATTGATGCGATGCCAGGTAGTATGGTTCTCTTTAGAAAACTTAGATCGAGAGATATTAATATAGAAGCAGCTATTACTAACGAAAAAAGAGAAATGTCTTTTTTTATGTTTAATGAATCTGCTCTTAATACATTTGATAAAAACTTAGCTACTGAAAGGATTAATCATGGTTGGCAACTTCTTAAAGAGCAAAATATTATTACTATAACTCTCAGGGAATTATTAAAAAATAACTTTGATTTCGATCGAAAAATAGATTTTATGTCTATTGATGTTGAAGGACTAGATTTAGAAGTTCTTCATTCAAACGATTGGCAAACTTTTAGACCAGAATATATTTTGATTGAATGTTTAAATTTCAGCATGAACGCTTTGACAAAAAGTGAAACATATCAATTTCTTGCTCAACAAGGATATGAACTTTTTGCCAAAACATGTAGAACTTTGATATTTAAGGATTCTGGGTTGTAACTATGACTAGTTGGCAATTGAAAACCCCTGTCGCCTTTATCATTTTTAATCGACCTGACACGACTGCAAAAGTTTTTGAGGCAATTCGTGAAGCTAAACCTTCAAAGCTTTTTGTTATTGCTGATGGACCGCGTGCAGATAAACCAGGTGAAGCAGAAAAATGTGCTGCTACCCGTGCAATTATTGAACAAGTCGATTGGAAGTGTGAAGTAATAAAGAATTACTCTGACGTAAATTTAGGATGTGGAATACGTCCAGCTACAGGTATTACTTGGGTATTTGAGCAAGTAGAAGAAGCTATATTTCTTGAGGATGACTGCTTACCTCATCCGAGTTTTTTTACGTTTTGCGAACAAATGTTGAATAGATACAAAGATGACGAGCGGATTATGATGATTAGTGGTACAAACTTTTTAGAAGAATGGAAATTTAATATTCAAGACTATCACTTTTCATACTATGGTGGGATTTGGGGTTGGGCATCTTGGAAAAGAGCTTGGAAATATTACGATCATGAGATCAAACTATGGGGACGGAAGGAAATAAGAGATAGAATTTGTGATGTGCTTTCAAGTGATAAACAATTTAAGGCAAGAGCAAAAATATTTTGGATAACTTATCAAAATAGCTCTTGTTTAAATGCATGGGATTATCAATGGAGTTTTGCTCGTCTAGCTCAGTCTGGTTTGTCGGTTGTTCCTGCGAGAAATTTAATCTCTAATATTGGTTTTGGAGAAAATTCTACTCATACTAAATCTAAAAATTCAAAAATAGCAGAGCTTAAGTTATTAGATTTAAAATACCCTATTAAAATGAATGATTTCACAGCAGTCGATCGAAACTACGATCGAAAATTTTTTAAAAAAGTAATAGAAAATAATTTGCTTGCCAAACTGAAGAAAAAATTTAATATTCTTTAACTATTTTATATTCACAATCAAAGGAAGCTGTATGAAAATGATTTCAATTCTAGATACTAGTATTTGTAGTTCTAATCTTGGCGATCGAATCATTATGGATGCGATTACAAATGTCATGGAAGACATTTTTGATAATATTTTAACTATTCATATTCAAACCCATGATGTAATATCAAAAACTTCCTATCAATATATGAGAGGAAGTGAATTAAAATTATTAGGTGGTACAAATTTATTGTCATCTAATATGAATTGGTATAACCAATGGAAAGTTAGTTTATGGGATTCAATGTTTGTCAAAAATATAATTTTATGTGGTGTAGGTTGGTGGCAATACCAAAACAAACCAAATCTTTACACTCAAATCTTATATAAAAATTTACTAGATAAAAATTACTTACATTCTGTTAGAGATAGTTATACTGAACAGAAATTGAACTCTATTGGCGTAAAAAATGTAATTAATACTTCTTGTCCGACAATGTGGAAATTAACAGAGGAACATTGTCGTAGTATTCCACAAGAGAGAGCAGACTCGGTATTAGTCACTTTTACTGAGTACAATCAACATCCAGATTTCGACTCAAAATTAGTTAACTTACTGGAGAAAGAATACAAGCAGATTTATTTTTGGACACAACAACCAAAAGACTATGAATATATGCGAAGTATTTGTAGTGACAAAGTTATATATCTTCAACCTAGCTTAAAAGGGTTAGATCGGTGTTTGTCTGAAAATAAAGTTGATTACTTGGGTACGCGGTTACATGCAGGAGTCCGAGCTTTGCAACATAAAAAAAGAACGCTAATTCTTTCAGTAGATAATAGAGCTACTGAGATAGCTAAGAATACTAATTTACCTGTCATTGAACGAGATAATTTAATAGCAATAGCTAGTTGGATTAACTCAAAGTACGAAACTAAAATAAAGCTTCCTTTACAAAATATTAATCAATGGAAAAATCAATTTCTCAATACATAAGATAAACAAATGCAACTTCTAAATATTGGCTGTGGCTCTTCTTTTCATCAAGCATGGACAAACATTGATTTAGTGTCCTCCTCACCAAATGTTCAAAGCCACGATATACGCAAAGGCTTGCCTTACCCCAATGGATATTTTGATGCTTGCTATAGTTCACATGTACTGGAGCATCAGAGCCAAAGTGACGCGAAGAGTCTGGTATCCGAATGTTTCCGCGTACTGAAGCCGCATGGTGTCATCAGAATAGTTGTACCCGATCTTGAATCAATAGTAAAAAGCTACCTTTATACCTTAGAGCAAGTTGAGGCTGGAGTTACGGAGGCAGAGGCAGACTATACTTGGATGACTTTAGAGCTTTTGGATCAAATGGTTCGCACTTCTAAAGGTGGAGAAATGATTAATTATTTGAGCAGCCCCAATCTGCAAAATAAACAATTTATTAAGTCTCGAATTGGCTGGGAAGCAGAACAAAATTGGCTTCAACAGGAAGAAAAGACAAATTGGCAAAAGTTGAAGTCAAAAAATTGGTCGTGGTTATTACATAACTTGAGAATTTACTTAGCACGAAATATAGTAACAATAACCGCAGGTAAGGAAGTAAGACTTGCATTTGATGAAGGGTTGATGAGAAATACAGGTGAAATTCATCGCTGGATGTACGATCGTTTTTCGCTAAGACAGCTACTGAGTAAAGTTGGATTTAAAGATGTATTAGTTTGTCGAGCTGACGAAAGCCGAATCCCAGATTTTAATACTTATAGCTTAGATACTATTAAGGGGTTATTGAGAAAACCAGATTCTTTATTTATAGAAGGAATAAAACAATGAAATTTTTATTAATGCTGGGCTGGAATCAGAGAAATTATTCATCATTTAAATGCTGCATTAGATGAAACCTTTAATTCTTAGCACTGCCGATATAAATGGAGGAGCAGCTCGTGCTGCTTATCGCTTGCATCAAGGGTTACAGTCTATTGATGTTTCTTCCCAGATGTTGGTACAAACTAAGACAAGTGATGACGTAACTGTAATTTCTCCAAGAAGCAAAATAGATAAGGGTATTGCTAAACTCAGGTTAACCTTAGATAGATTGCCCTTACTTGCTTATAAGAAATCTGAGCGCGAAATTTATTCACTACAATGGTTACCTGAACGGGTAGCTGCGAAAGTAGCTCAGATCGATCCAGATGTGATTAATCTGCATTGGGTATGTCATGGATTTTTGAATATTGAAACTCTCACTAAATTTACTCAGCCTATTGTTTGGACATTGCACGATATGTGGGCTTTTACGGGAGGATGTCACTATAACCAAGAATGCGATCGCTACATTGACTCCTGTGGTGCTTGTCCGCAACTTTCGAGCAGTAGCAACCATGACTTATCTCATTGGGTTTGGCAACGGAAAGCAAAAGCTTGGAAGAATATTAACTTGACGATTGTTACTCCTAGCAAATGGCTGGCGAAGTGTGTAAGTTCTAGTTCTCTGTTTAAGGATTTAAGAATTGAGGTGATTCCAAATGGTTTAGATACTGACAGATATAAGCCGATGAACAGGCAACTAGCAAGACAACTCCTTGGACTACCTGAAGATAAACTTCTTGTCTTGTTCGGAGCAATGAATGCAACAAGCGATCCAAGGAAGGGTTTTCATCTTCTTCAACAAGCATTGCTGAGCCTGAGTAAATCTGAATGGAAAGAGCAGCTGTCTCTAGTTGTTATGGGTGCAAGCCAGCCTAGTTCACAACTTGATTTTGGGTTTAAGACTCACTACTTAGGTAAATTAAGTGACGATATTTCTCTTGCTTTGATCTACGCAGCAGCAGATGTTTTTGTTGCTCCTTCGATTCAGGATAACTTACCTAACACAGTGATGGAAGCACTTTCTTGTGGAACCCCCTGTGTAGCTTTCAATATTGGAGGTATGCCAGATATGATCGAACATCAGAGAAATGGTTACCTCGCTCAGGCTTATAAAACAGAGGATTTAGCACAAGGAATTGCCTGGGTATTAGTAAATCTTGAGAGACATAGCAAGCTGTGCAAAATTGCCCGTGAAAAAGCAGAGTGCGAATTTACGTCAGCAATCCAAGCACAACGCTATACGTCTATTTTCACTGAAATAAGTCCCTCTTAATAAAGCAAATTTCAGCAATATAATTAGACTCATTTTCTCTATCAAAAAACGATGAAGAATAAAGCAAATTATTTAAAACTTATAAAAAACGTTTTTATTGTATGTTCATTGTGTATGTTCATGGGAATTTCGTTAGAAAAACCAGACCCAAGTACTAGATTATTAGAAGCTTATAATCCCTTTACAAGCTTAATTCACTATTGTATCTACGGATTAGGAGTTCTCCTAGCAAGTCTTAAGTATAAGCAAACATTAAAGTTAGTATTTAAAGATATTTTTTTATGCGTACTTCTTACCCTATCACTTCTTTCTACAATTTGGTCAGCAGTACCTATAAGTACTTTTTTTCATAGTATTTCACTTTTAGCAATAACAATTTTTGGCATTTACCTTGGTACTAGTTATAGCTTAAATGAAGTACTGAAGCTATTTCGCTGGTCGCTTGCAATTATAGCAATTTTAGGCTTAGTATTTGCTCTATTTATGCCAGCTAATGCCTTTTTGCTTGACTTGCGTACCGGGTTGCGTTTTCAAGGCTTATTAAGTCATCCAACAAATTGCGGACGAATAATGGTACTAGGTATAGTTCTATGGTTAATTCATGCGTTGCATACGAAACATTATAGAGCCATCAGCTGGAGCATTGTTGCCATATGTACAGTTTCGTTAGCAATTACAAATACTGTCAGTGCCTATTTATCACTATTGGAGATCTTAATTATTTTGTTATTATTACGAACTCTCAAAACAAAAAACGTTGTTTTAATTTCATTTATTTTATTTTTTATTACTTCAGTAATTACTTTATTAGCTACAAATCATGAAACCGTCCTCGACTTTTTTCGCCGTGATACTACGGGTACTGGGCGGACAATTCTTTGGGGAATGGTTTGGGAAAAAATTATGGAACGTCCAGTATTAGGCTATGGACTGAATGCTTTTTGGACAGGTTTAGATGGTCCTTGTGCTGATATCTGGCAAAGAATCAGATGGCAAGCACCTCATGCCCACAATGGATTATTAGATGTAGGTTTGCAATTGGGCTTACTTGGTATGTTAGCTTTATTAATATCATTAGTGAGAAATATTTTTATAGCCATAGGTGAGTTACAACGGTTTAGTAAGCTTGAATCTATCTTGCCGATAACTCTGATTACTTTTGTAATCATTTCTAACTTAACTGATGTTGGAGTCTTGTCTGCAAGGCAAAGCATTATTTGGTTTTTGTACGTATATCTATCTACTTACTTAAGTAGATGTGTTCTTGTTAAACGTAAAATCTACAAAAAAGATCGAAGAATAGATGAGGCATACACGCAGTTTAACTCTTAACTAGTATGTTGAATTTTTGCTACCAACATCAAGTGAAAATAAATTCTAACTTAGAGGCTAGCTATTTAATGTCTGAGTATGATTTGTTAAAAGCTAAAACTAATTTATCTCTACCCTTGGTTAGTATTATTACGCCATCATACAACCAAGGAAAGTTTATTAGGAAGACGATTGAAAGCGTTCTAACGCAGAATTACGAGAAAATTGAGTATTGGGTAATCGATGGAGGTAGCACAGATGAAACAATATCTATTTTAAAAGAATACGAAAGCGATTCACGTTTTCATTGGATAAGTGAAAGCGATCGCGGTCAGAGTGATGCTATCAACAAAGGACTTGCTAGAATTAAAGGAGAAATTTTTTCTTGGCTTAATTCTGATGATGTTCTAGTTCAGAATGCACTTTTTAAAGTAGTTTCCGCATGGATGGAAGCAGAGCAACCTAGTATTATTTATGGATTAGCCAGATTTATTGATGAATGCGATAACGATCTTGGTCTCTGTCCTCGCCAGTGTCCAGATATGACACTTGAAAAAATTATAGCTTGGAAATATCACTTACCGCAACCAGCTGTCTTTGCTCCAGTAGAGTCCGTTCGTGAAGTTGGAGGAATAGATTTATCACTCCATTATGCAATGGACTTTGACCTATGGATTAAGTTAGCTGAAAAAATACCATTAAAACATATTTCTTATAACTTAGCTCTATTTCGCCTACACTCAGCATCGAAAACATTTACTATCACTACAAGCTTGGTTAATGATATTGCAGAAGTATTAAGTAGAGCTAAGAAAAGAGGAATTTTAGATGATAAGCAAGCACAAAGTTGCGTGAATCTTTTGTCTGCCAAAATGTATATGGAGATAGGAAATTTTTCTAAAGCACTGGTTAAACTTAAGTCCGCAGTAATGATTAATCCCTCTGTTACTTTAGAATCAGCAACTTTATTAGTAAGATGTGTAACTCGTTTTCTCATGGGTGAGAAAAAATGGTTCCAGTTGCGATCTAGTATCATGAAGTTTTTTGAAGCAAGCACGAATTTGAATAATAACTATTGAGTATGACTTTTGCTGTATAACTATCTTTGTATAAGCATATTCAAACGATACGATTATATTTGCCTTAACTCTACATACGTCTGGACTGTAATCGAGAAATTTATCGGAGTATATTAGTGAGAATTGCTATTGATGCTAGGCATATTTCTAAAGGTGGTATTGGAGAATATATCAGAGAAATTTTAAATAGAATAACTCATGAAAAAAATCTAAGTTTTTTGGTTATAGCAATTAACGAGGAAGACTTCAGCACAATTAAAGCTCTTAAACTAGAGGGTGTGAATATAATTAGAGGACCAAAAATGTTCTCTATAAGAGAACAGATATGGTTGGCAAAGTTTTGTCGAACATACAAACCAGATATATTTTTTAGTCCCCATGTAACTTTTCCTATTTTTTCATCTTGTTCAAAAGTTCTCACTGTGCATGACACAATTTGGCTAAATTATCCTCAATATGCTACCTCTCAGTTAGCTCGATTGTACTTCTTAGTCATGCTGAAACTAGCAGCTTGGAAGTGTAAAAGAATTATTTGTATTTCAAAAAGTACTGCATCAGATTTTTCTCATTGGACAGGTGTAAATTCCAATCGAATAGAAATAATTTATAACGGAGTCAACCTAACACGCGAACATCCTAATATATCACAACAACTCGATCTGCCATACTTCGTTTACGTTGGAAATTGGAAACCTTGGAAGCGAGTACCCGATTTGATAGCAGCATTTGAATTAGTAGATGCTGCTTGTGCAAATCAGAAAGTTCGTCCGAAATTGATTCTTGCAGGTAGGCATAACTATAACCATTCAGATGACATAGCTTCTAGAATTCAATCCTCCACCGCAAAAGAATACATTCAGGTGCTTGGTGAATTGAATAGAAGTCAGTTAAATAGTCTTATTGCTGGTTCAATAGCTTTAGTTAATCCATCTGAATACGAAGGGTTCGGGTTAACTCTTGTAGAAGCAATGGCGCTAGGAACTGCTGTCATAGCAGCTAACGGCGGTTCAGTACCGGAAGTTATGGGTAATGCAGGGATTTTAGTTCAACCCAGAGATGTCAATAGTTTAAGCCATGCAATGTTATCGGTGATGAACAATGCAGAATTACGAAATACTTTAACGGAGTGTGGAAAAAATAAAGTAAACGAATTTAGCTGGGAAAAAACTGCACAACTTACATTGAATGTTTTATTAGATGCAGGCAAATGATTAAAGTCTATTAGAGTCATTGAAGTTAACCATTGCTCGCATTCTCAGTACACAATATGGTTATGCTGACAGGCTATCAGTCAAGATAGTGCCTAGTACACGTTTGATTTATTGTTCGTTCAAAAACTTTCATTCTTATAACAATATTGAAAATGAAAATTGCCTTTATTGTTGAGTCATGTCTTACTGGAGTTGGTAGTCATGTCTGCATAATTTGCAATAATTTAGCTAAAAACCACGAGGTTCACTTGCTTTATTCATCTGCAAGAGCGGATGCCTCTTTTCAAAAAGAGTTATTACATTTTAGTAATATTGGTGTACGGCTTCAAGAAATTCAGATGTCACGCAATATCAACTTAGTATCAGACTGGAAAACGATTCAAGCAATTTCAAACTATATGCGTGAAAATGGTCCTTTTGATATTATCCACTGTCATAGTTCAAAAGCAGGAGTGACTGGACGGATCGCCTCAATATTGAATGGCATGAGTCACAAAACACTCTATACTCCCAATGGTTTAGCAACATTATCGACTGAAGCGGTAGGATTTAAAGCATTACTAATATGGCTAGCTGAATTATTGCTAGGTTATTTAGCGTGTCAAAAAGTTATCGCTGTATCTCAGGACGAACAAGCTTATATGTTAAAAACTTTTAAATTCAATTCTAATAAAGTTAAGGTTATAGAAAATGGTATTTCCTTGCCTCGTCCTTCTCATCCTCGTCAGGTGATTCGACAAGAGTTAGGTATTCCTGACGATGCTTTAGTTTTTGGCTTTACAGGTCGATTAACATATCAAAAAAATCCCGAACTTTTACTCAAAGCCTTTCACAATCTCAATCATCCCCAAAGCTATCTTCTATTTGTTGGTACTGGAGAGTTACTAGATAGCCTCAAACAAACAACTAATCCTCGCGTAATTTTTACAGGTGAGAGAACTGACGTTCCAAACTTACTTAATGTTTTTGATGTTTTTGTTTTACCAAGTCGCTATGAAGGACTCTCTCTATCTGCTATGGAGGCGATGGCGGCTTCATTACCAATTATTTGTACTCGAACTTTTGGAGCTTGCGATTTAGTAATTGAAGGAGTCAATGGTTTTATTGTAGAATCAGAAAATGTAACTGAATTAGTGGACGTAATGAGAAAACTAGCTACATCTTCGCCATTACGTCAATCTATGAGTCGAGCATCAAAACTTCGATTTGAGGAAATTTTTTCAGCAGATCGCATGATGCAGTCTTTAAATAAGTTATACACATCTCTTTCTACAATCCAGATCTAGGCATATTAGGAGGAGAGTCAGCCGTCGCTCAGCTCTCAGGTAAACTTACTCTCAGTGCTAGCGATTTTATTATTGCCTAAGTGAGTCTTAACTATTCTAAGGTTAAGCTGAGTGCAAAATAGAGGTGCGTGGTTCGCTGCGCACCTCTATTTTGTATCTTTTCATTCTACATACTTGAATTCACCGAGTTTCTTGATAAATCATTTATCTAAAAGCAAAAATTTTCCGTATATTTGCTGCACTGAAAAATTGGCAGCCGACTTTACTATTAATTTATCACTTATATGGCAATCCTATTTGATTCATGAACGTGGAGTAGGCTTCTAGCCTGCCGTAGGCTAGAAGCCTACTTTACAAATTATTTAGAACTGCTATATACACACTACAAACAACCATCTCAATCAGAAATAGAGGCTTAATTCGATCGCAAATCAAATTGTATTCTGACAAGCAATAGATATATTAATTCTTCTCGATCTTTAAGCCAAAGCAGAGTATATGAGATCGAATGCATCAATCTCTATTCGCAAATATGTTTCCCAATTTTCAGTTTACCATTCATAGATTATGACATCTACTAGTGTTTTATCCGATCGGTACGCTCGGGATTTACGCGCTCCGTTATTTAGCCAACTCGGAAAAAGAATAGGTCAGCGCTGGAGAAGACTGATTACATTATTGCTATTTGATATTTTTGCTTTACTGATATCCTGGCAAGTGACAGCAAGCTTTGGCGAGCCTTTTTATTTACTTAATGACAATAAAGATAGTTTACTCGCGATCGCCACAATTATTGCATTTCAAGTTAGTCTACTAGCTTCACAAGAGCTATATCAAGCTGGGGACAAACGCCGAGATTATATTAATATTGCTAAAACTCTGACAATCGCTCATTTACTACTATTATCGGTCGTCTTCTTTTTTCAAGATTCAAGAAATATTTTGCATCAATCTTTAATCCTCTCTGGAGTTTTAAGTGTTACTTTGGTTTGCAGCTTTAGATATAGCATAGATATTGCCATTGACAATCTGCGAGAACAAGGCTTTCTTCGTTATCCTATATATTTAATCTCTAAGCTCGAAGATAAAAACTCAGCTATTAAGTTGTTAGATAGCGATCGAAGATATGATTTTGCTGGTTGGGTAGATATTACTACTATAAATGAACGAGATAGTGTCTTACAAGATATTTATAGATCGAAAGTGTCAGATGTTTTGATCTATTCTTGGGAAGGTATTACTTCTCAACCTCTTTTCTATATCAAACTCAAAAATGCAGGGGTTAATATACATGTTTTACCTACGGCATTGCAAGTTGTTGAGCAAAAGATTAAGTTGAGATTTTTAGGCAGTATTCCCACTTTTGAACTCAGCTCTTACTTAACCATAGGCGGCGATTTTTTAATCAAAAGATGCTTTGATTTCATTTTTGCGATCGCATTTATTTTGCTGTTAATCCCCGCTTATTTGTTGATAGCATTGCTAATCGCCATAGATTCATCTGGTTCTATTTTTTATAAGCAGAATCGTATGGGGTTGCACGGCAAAACTTTCCAAATCTGGAAATTTAGGACTATGAAAACTGATGCAGACCGATCGCAAAAAAGTGTAGAGTTCAGTCATCAGTGGAAAGATGGTGCTTTGTTTCAAACAAAAAACGACCCACGTATTACTCGTATAGGCAAATTTTTGAGGCGCTATAGTTTAGACGAACTACCACAACTATTTAATGTCGTGCGCGGTGAGATGAGCTTAGTTGGACCGCGACCAGTACCAAACTCAGATGTAGAGAAATTTGCCGATCGCCATTTTATTCGCTACCAAGTTTTACCCGGTATGACTGGCTTATGGCAAGTTAGTCGGTCTAATACTGATGATTATGAAATCGATAAGGTTGTCAATTTAGATGTCAAGTATATGGAAAACTGGTCGCTGGGGTTGGATATCCAAATCCTACTCAAAACGATCGCGGTAGTGCTGGGTCGCAAAGGTGCGTATTAAGTAAGTCAAAAGTTAGAAGGCAAAAGTCAAAATGTCTGGGACTGATAGTGGCAAGCGGTTCAATCGCGCCAATCGCGCAAGTTAAATGCATGGCGACTTAGTATTGCGATCGAGGCTTTAAGCATGATGTTTCTAGTTTACCAATCCTAAAACATCGTCTCAAACTGCCCAGACAAAGGTGATTGTGCGATACCATCCAAAAAGTAGTCGGCATTACACCTGAATGTGAGTTATGGAACCAGATTTACTAACCGAGGTTATTCTGACGCATCCGCGTCAGTCCCTCGGCAAAGTTATGCTCGATTGGACTCCCCAACCAGGGAACTATTTAGATTTAGAAGGAAAAACCTACGCTGTTTTAGAACGTCGCCACCGCTATCAATTGAAAGCGGGGCGTTATCGTTTAAATAAGATTGCTCTTTACGTACAGTCAGCGGCGCGACCAGCAGAGAAAAGTTTTGTAGAGGGACGTTGGGTGATTGGCGATGCTAGCTGTCGCTTCAACGCCCATTCTGAGTTGATCCGCTGTGCGGTAAACCCAGAGGGACCGTGCGATCGCTGTCGCTATTATGAAACCCATATGTAGAAAGGCAAAATATTGCACCTCTACAAGAATACCTCTCCCACAGTTAAGCGGTTGCCGTTGACAAAATCCCAGCCTGACTGAGGGCGTTTTCCTGCTGGCTGGACTTCCCGTAATAATATTAAACCTGCACCAGTTTGAATGACGGCTCCTATACCCTTAACCGTCTGAACGATTTCCCCAGGACGGCGATCGCTTGACAAATCGGCAAAGTTATGAATTAGCTGCTGCAACTCTGGTGATAGCTGCGACGTATAGGCAGCATCTAAAGGTACAGTAGCAAGTATTTTGAGAGCGCGATCGCGAAAGGTAGCCGTGCAATTGGGATAGAAACCTCTAATTTGATTGTGCAGCGCGATCGCAGTTTTTGACCAATCGAGGGCATAATTCTCTTTTTTAATCAAAGGCGCGTATGTGGCTTCGTCGTTATTTTGGGGAACGGGTGCGATCGCCTGACTTGCTAATTGCAACAGCGTTTCTATTAATAAATCTGCCCCCAACGTTGATAGTCTGGCGGCTAACTCGTAGGCATTGTCTAGGATATGAATTGGCGTATATGCTTTCAGCAGCATTGCCCCCGTATCCATTCCCGCATCCATCAACATCGTCGTGATTCCGGTTTCCGTCTCGCCGTTATACAAACACCACTGTATGGGCGCAGCACCGCGATACTTGGGTAAAATCGAGCCATGCACGTTAATACAACCCAAGCGTGGCAGATCGAGAATCTGCTGAGAAAGAATTTGTCCGTAGGCAGCAACAACAAAAAAATCTGCCCCAGACTGTTCTAATAAATTCAGAGTTTCAGCATCCTTTTTCACCCTTGAAGGTTGCCACACAGGTATTTGCCGTGCTGTCGCAACAGTTTTTACGGGTGAGGGTGTTAATTCATTGCCTCGTCCTCGACGCTTATCTGGTTGAGTGACAACCGCTACAACGTCAAACTCTGGATGACTGAGTAGCTTTTCTAGAGTTGGAACGGCAAATTCGGGAGTACCGAAGAAGATGATTTTCATCAGGGAATGCTTGGGGGCGAGGGGGACAAGGAAGACAAGGAAGACAAGGGAGACAAGGGAGACAAGTCACAATTAACTGACTACACCCCACAACCCACACCCCACACTCTTGTATTACCGACTCAAGTAGCGACTTGCCATTTGCATTGCATCAGCTACATCCACATCTCCATCGCGATCGGCATCTAGAAAAGCATTGAGGACGGGATTAGCGCCGCCTTGGGGGTTTTGAGTCTGAGTCCCAGATTGCAGCAAATTTAATACTAGCGGTACGAGTACGGGTAGCATCTGCTGGATCGAACCCAAATTCAGTCCTGTCATCTGGGCAATTTGTTGGATCAGTTGTTGCTGTTGGTTAGAAGAAAACAGAGTATTCACAGCTTGAGGGCTGGGTTCCGTACCGCTATATTGATTGACGATCGCCTGTGCTTGTGCTTCGCCATTCACGGCGCGTTGCTGTTGTAAGGATGAGCGTACCTGACCACCCACTAATGATAATACTGATTGTAGGGTAGAAGGGTCTGCACCAGTATTGTTGCTGAGCTGTTGGATCGTGTTGACAATAGCACCAATTTGACCTGCGCTACCAGCTTGGTTAGAGTTACCGACTGCACTGACGATTTGATCGAAGAGTCCCATTTACTCTAATCCTCCATTTAACATCTCCATAATGTCTAATACCATGAATTGGTAATTGGTAATTGGTAATTGGTAATTGGTCATTGGTTATCTGTATTTTTACCACGACTCCCGACTCCCGACTCCCCGATCGCTGACAATTGATAACTGTCAACCAACAACTAACAACGTACAATAGTTCTTTGTCTGAATTGAATTGCAAAGGACTGGGAACTATGGCACGTTTGGCGCTGCTGAGTGTATCTGATAAAACAGGGCTGATCGATTTTGCCCGTAGTTTGGTAGAAGAATTTGGTTTTGAAATTGTGAGCAGCGGTGGAACGGCTCAAGCCATTCAAGCAGCAGGAATACCAGTAACTAAAGTTGCAGATTACACTGGTTCGCCAGAAATTCTCGGCGGGCGGGTCAAAACTCTTCACCCTCGGATTCATGGTGGCATTTTAGCACGACGGGACGTACCGCAAGACGTGTCAGATCTGGAGGCTAATGATATCCGCCCTTTCGATCTAGTGGCAGTCAATCTCTATCCTTTCGAGCAAACGATCGCCAAGCCTGACGTAACTTTAGCAGAAGCGGTAGAACAAATCGATATTGGTGGACCCGCAATGATCCGAGCAGCGGCTAAAAATTTTGCCCATTTAACCGTGTTGTGCGAACCAGCAATGTACGCAACATATTTGCAGGAATTACGCCAACAAGGGGAAGTCTCATTTGAATTTCGCGCCGCTTGCGCCCAAAAAGCATTCTGGCATACATCAAATTACGATCGCGCGATCGCTTCTTTTTTGGGGAGTCGGGAGTCGGTAGGGGCGCGCAGCAGTGCGCCCGTACAGGGGAGTCGGGAAGAATTACCGCAACAGTTTGCAATTTCAGGCGAACGAGTACAGTCTCTACGCTATGGGGAAAACCCGCATCAGCCTGCGGCATGGTATCAAACGGGAACGAGTGCAACGGGTTGGGCGGCTGCGACGAAACTCCAAGGGAAGGAATTGAGTTATAACAATTTAGTCGATCTAGAAGCAGCAAGGCGCATAATTACAGAATTTACCGATCTCCCTGCGGCGACAATTATTAAACATACAAATCCCTGCGGTACGGCGTTGGGAACTACAATTTCTGAAGCTTATGAAAAGGCTTTTAACGCAGATTCAGTTTCAGCTTTTGGGGGAATTGTTGCCTTAAATCGGGTAATTGATGCAGCTACAGCTACAGCGTTGACAAAAACATTTTTAGAATGCGTCGTTGCCCCAGAATGCGAACCAGAAGCACGGGAAATTCTAGCTAGTAAATCTAAAGTTAGGGTTTTGATATTACCAAATTTAGAGACGTTACATGAAACGTCTTTACATACAATAAAAGCGATCGCGGGTGGTTTCTTGGTACAAGCATCTGACGATCTTGTTGCCGATACTAAACAGTGGCAGATGGTGACAGAAAAACAACCAACTCCCGCCCAGTTAGAGGAATTGCTATTTGCTTGGAAGGTGTGCAAGCACGTTAAATCAAATGCCATTGTCGTGAGCCGCGATCGCGCTACTCTGGGTGTAGGGGCGGGACAAATGAATCGCGTCGGTTCGGTACAAATTGCTTTAGAACAAGCCGGAGAAAAAGCGCAAGGTGCAGTATTAGCTAGCGATGGGTTCTTTCCTTTTGATGATTCAGTCAAAACAGCCGCCGCTGCTGGCATAACTGCGATCGTTCAACCTGGTGGAAGTCTCAGGGATGCAGATTCAGTTAAGGCAGCAAATGAATTGGGAATTGTGATGGTGTTGACAGGTGTAAGGCACTTTTTGCATTAGGTCACTAATCATTCGGGAATACCCCGTATGGATTGCGTAAACACCGATCTTGCATCCTATGTCTGTATTTCTACAATGACGATAGAGGGAGGCATGAGCCAGAAATAGCTCTAATGGTTAGTAGATTTTAGCGGAGGGGACAGTAACGGATGCAACCCACTAATCCCAATCAATTTACCGAAAAAGCCTGGGAAGCGATCGCCCATACCCCAGATATTGCTAAAGCCGTTCCGCAGCAGCAAATTGAAAGCGAACACTTAATGAAAGCGCTGCTGGACCAAGAAGGCTTGGCAAGTAGTATTTTTAATAAAGCTGGTGTTAATGTCACGAAGTTACGCGATCGCACCGAGCAATTTATTAAACGTCAGCCCAAACTTTCTGGTAGCGTTAGCTCTGTTTATCTAGGACGCAGCCTCGATACCCTATTAGATAGAGCTGATGCTTACCGTCAGGAATTTGCTGACGAATACATTTCGATCGAGCATTTGTTGTTAGCTTACGCTAAGGACGATCGCTTCGGTAGGAGTTTATTTCAAGAGTTTGGGTTAGACGAAAACAAACTAAAAAATACAATTAAACAAGTGCGTGGAAATCAGAAAGTGACCGACCAAAATCCAGAAGGCAAATACGAAGCACTCGAAAAGTACGGACGTGACTTGACTGACGCTGCCCGTCAAGGTAAGCTCGATCCCGTAATCGGACGGGACGATGAAATTCGTCGCACAGTCCAAATTTTGTCTCGCCGCACTAAAAACAACCCCGTACTGATTGGCGAACCTGGTGTCGGTAAAACTGCGATCGCCGAAGGCTTAGCACAGCGGATTGTCGCTGGTGACGTACCCCAGTCGCTTAAAGACCGCAAGTTAATCGCCTTAGATATGGGAGCATTAATTGCAGGGGCGAAGTTTCGGGGTGAGTTTGAAGAACGTCTAAAAGCGGTATTGAAAGAAGTCACCGAGTCTAAAGGTAATATCGTCCTATTTATCGACGAAATTCATACCGTTGTCGGTGCGGGTGCTACCCAAGGGGCGATGGATGCAGGGAACTTGCTCAAACCAATGCTAGCGCGGGGTGAACTGCGTTGTATTGGGGCGACAACTTTGGATGAGTACCGCAAATATATTGAAAAAGATGCGGCGTTGGAACGACGTTTCCAACAAGTTTATGTCGATCAACCCAGCGTAGAAGATACAATTTCGATTCTGCGCGGTTTGAAAGAACGGTATGAAGTCCACCACGGGGTAAGAATTTCCGATAGTGCTGTGGTTGCAGCAGCTACTCTGTCAAATCGGTACATTAGCGATCGCTTTTTACCCGACAAAGCAATCGACTTGGTAGACGAGGCGGCGGCGCGGCTGAAAATGGAAATCACCTCAAAGCCGGAAGAATTAGACGAGATCGATCGCAAGATATTGCAATTAGAAATGGAACGCTTATCTTTAGAAAAAGAGAGCGATCCGGCTTCGCGTGAAAGGTTAGGACGGTTAGAAAAAGAAGTTGCCGATCTCAAGGAAGAACAAGCGGCGCTTAACGCTCAATGGCAGTCTGAAAAGGATGTTATTAATAAAATTCAGTCTGTCAAAGAAGAGATCGATCGCGTCAACGTCGAAATTCAGCAAGCAGAAAGAGATTACGATCTCAATAAAGCGGCAGAATTAAAATATGGAAAATTGACCGATTTGCATCGACAATTGGAAGCCGCTGAAAGTCAGTTAACCCAAACGCAAACAACGGGTAAATCGCTGCTACGGGAGGAAGTTACTGAAGCCGATATCGCTGAAGTTATTTCTAAGTGGACGGGTATTCCAATCAGTAAGTTAGTCGAAACTGAGAAAGAGAAACTACTCAACTTAGAAGACGAATTGCACCATCGTGTCATCGGGCAAAATGAAGCAGTGACAGCTGTAGCTGATGCGATTCAGCGATCGCGTGCTGGTTTAGCCGATCCAAATCGTCCGATTGCTAGTTTTATTTTCCTCGGTCCCACGGGTGTAGGCAAGACCGAATTGGCGAAGGCTTTAGCCGCATATCTCTTCGACACCGAAGAGGCGTTGGTACGGATCGATATGTCGGAGTACATGGAGAAACACGCCGTATCGCGTTTAATTGGCGCGCCTCCTGGTTATGTAGGTTATGACGAAGGGGGACAACTGACTGAAGCGATTCGCCGTCGTCCGTATTCTGTCGTGTTATTCGACGAAATCGAAAAAGCACACCCAGATGTTTTCAACGTCATGCTGCAAATTTTAGATGACGGTAGGGTGACGGATGCTCAAGGTCATACAGTGGATTTCAAGAATACCATTGTGATTATGACCAGCAACATCGGTTCGCAATACATTTTAGATATTGCCGGGGATGACTCGCGCTATGAAGAAATGCGCGGTCGGGTGATGGAAGCGATGCGTAATAGTTTCCGTCCAGAATTCCTCAACCGAATTGACGAGATCATTATTTTCCACGCTCTACAAATACAAGAATTGCGGCAGATTGTCAAGTTGCAAATTCAGCGATTGGAGCAAAGACTGGGCGATCGCAAGATGTCGTTGCGTCTTTCTGATGCTGCTTTAGATTTCTTGGCAGAAGTAGGTTACGATCCCGTATTTGGTGCGCGTCCTTTAAAACGAGCAATTCAGCGGGAATTGGAAACGCAAATTGCTAAGTCAATTCTGCGGAATGAATTCAACGACGGCGATACGATTTTTGTTGATGTGGAAAACGAACGTCTTGCTTTTAAGCGTTTGCCCGTGGAGATATTAACGACACAATCTAATTAATTAATAGGTGGGTAAATGCCCACCTATTTTTTTACCTTGTCCTATAAGATCGAGTTTTTTCTATACATCACTGCTCCCTACTCCCTACTCATGCGATCGCCATCAGATGTGGCATAGTGAATTATCGCAAGAAAGCGAATCGGTAACTCGATCAGTTTTTCAGGACCATGAGGAATATCACCGCGAAAAGTCAATGCGTCACCAGGTTCTAGTAAGTAAGTTGATTGTCCGTGACGGTATTCAAGCTTTCCTTCCAGCATATAAATGAACTCAACCCCAGGATGCTCGAAGGTGGGAAACACTTCGGAAGCGTCATCCATAGCGATCAGAAAAGGCTCAAATAGTTTTGTCGAACCGCGATCGTATGCTAGCAGGTGATAGGTATGTCCTCGCTTTGTACCGCGACGCACGACTTCCATCCCTTCACCGTTTTTCACATGCTGGGCGCTGCCTGTGGGTACGTCGTAATTGCGAAAGAAGGCTGACAGGGAAATACCTAAAGCACGGGCAATTTTGGTCAATGTTTCCAAACTCGTAGCAGTTTGAGCGTTTTCAATCTTGGACAACATCCCCCGCGAAATTCCCGTCTGTTCCGAAATTTCAGCAATGGTGAGTCCGAGTTTTTGACGCATTTCTCGAATCGTACTGCCGATGTAGCGTTCGAGCGGATCGACGGCTGGTACTTGGGAACGCTCCAGTCCATTTGCCGTAGCATCTGTCATGCGCTTACCTCATAGTATGGGAGCAGTGTAGAGAAACAGCGCTGGCTACCATTTCACCTTACATCGTTTTGAATCATAGCAGGAAACTTTGTTGACACCCAGAAATCTTTGATGCATGATATTCAGCAAAGGTTCCTGTCAGGAAACTTACGATGCCTCTGAATCTGCTGAAATTTGCGCTGGCGAAGCAGCATCCAGAACCCGCAATGTTCCGCCATCGCGATCGCCTCAAACCAAATTACGATGCTGTCATCATTGGTGCAGGCGGACACGGACTGGCAGCCGCTTATTATCTGGCGCGAGATTATGGCATGACCGATATAGCTGTTCTCGAAAAAGGTTATCTTGGCGGCGGAAATACGGGACGCAACACGACGATTATTCGCTCCAACTATCTCACCCCAGAAGGCGTAAAGTTTTACGATGAATCGCTGCGACTCTGGCAAGACTTAGCGCAAGATTTTGACCTGAATTTGTTTTATTCCACGCGGGGACATTTCACGCTCGCTCATACTGACTCTGCAATCCGAACGATGCGCTGGCGGGCGGAGGTTAACAAGCATTTCGGCATTGAGAGCGAATTAGTCGAGCCGGATGAAATTAAAAAAGCTTGCCCGCACATGGATTTGACGTGTGGTGGCAAGGCTCCAGTCATGGGCGCACTCTATCACGCACCCGGGAGCATTGCCCGTCACGATGCGGTAGCGTGGGGTTACGGTCGTGGTGCAGATCGGCGGGGAGTCGAAATTCACCAGCAAACAGAAGTTTTGGGTATTCAAGTTGAATCGGGCAAAGTGACAGGAGTACAAACAACTCGCGGCAACATTTCGACACCGCGAGTCTTGTGTGCGGTTGCCGGATTTACACCACGCCTGTTGCAAATGGTAGGACTGCGATCGCCCATTTACGTCCATCCATTACAAGCAATGGTCAGCGAACCAATGAAACCCTGGCTCGATCCGATCGTTGTTTCGGGTAGCTTGCACGTCTACGTCAGTCAAACCGCACGGGGAGAGTTAGTCATGGGAGCCTCACTCGATCCTTATGAATTACATTCCACGCGATCGACCTTGGATTTTGTAGAGGGATTAGCAGCGCATATGCTGGAACTCTTTCCGTTTCTCTCTCACGTTAAAGTTGTGCGGCAATGGGCAGGGATGGCAGATATGACACCTGACTTTGCGCCAATTATGGGTAAAACCGCGATCGCGGGATTTTATCTCGATGCTGGTTGGGGGACTTGGGGCTTTAAGGCAACTCCGGTGTGTGGCAAAACGATGGCGTATACCGTGGCGAGCGATCGCACTCACGAATTAATTACAAAATTCTCTCTCGATCGATTTAAAAATTATGCGTTGGTGGGTGAAAAGGGTGCAGCATCAGTGGGGCATTAACGATGAAAATGATGACCTGTCCGATTAACGGGACAAGACCGATTTCTGAGTTTATCTGTGGCGGGGAAGTTCGCTCCATGCCCGATCCGCAAACAGTTGACGATGCAACGTGGGCGGAGTACGTCTTTAATCGCACTAGCGTACCTGGAATTAAACAGGAATGGTGGTGTCATACGCCAAGTAATACCTGGTTTATTGCAGAGCGCAATACGCTGACTGATGAGGTCTTGCGTACCTACTTATATTTATTTATTCGGTGAGGAGAATGTTGCATGAGCAATCGCCTACCTCCCATCTCCGGTGAATGGATCGATCGCAGCCAGCGAATTGATTTCACCTTTGAAGGAAATCGCTTTTGGGGTTATGCCGGAGACACGATCGCCAGTGCGTTATGGGCTGCTGGACAACGAGTACTGGGACGCAGTTTCAAATACCACCGTCCGCGCGGAATTTTGAGTTTGGCGAGTCACGATGTTAATACTTTGATGCAAAATGGGCAACAGCTCAACGTCCGAGCCGATGTCACGCCATTAGAGGCGGGAATGTCCCTGTATGCGGTGAATACGCATGGTGGAGTGATGGGCGATCGCCACAGCATTTTAGATTTTTTCTCGCCTCTGCTCCCAGTCGGGTTTTACTACAAAGCCTTTCACAATAAACGACTGTTTCCCTTCTGGGAACGCACGATTCGCAATCTAAGCGGATTGGGCAAAGTCGATTTCTCTACACCGCATATTCGCACGGCAAAGCAGTATGATTTTTGCGACGTGCTAGTCATTGGCGCAGGTGTGGCGGGATTGTCAGCAGCATTAGCCGCAGCCGATGCAGGGGCAAATGTAGTGATTGTGGATGAGAATGCCAGGGCAGGCGGTTCTGGCGAACGATTGACGCAGACGCAAGAACTCGTGGAAGCAGTTAAAAATTGCGATCGCATCCGTCTTTACACCGAAACTGTAGCTGCTGCGTATTATGCCGATCGCTGGATTCCCTTAGTGGATCGAGAACGTCTGACTAAATTGCGGGCAAAAGCGGTCATCATGGCAAATGGGGCATACGAACAGCCTGCCGTGTTTCGCAATAACGACTTACCAGGAGTGATGTTAGCTTCGGCAGCGCAACGGTTGATTTATCGCTATGCTGTCAAACCGATGCATCGAGCTGTAGTATTGACAGCAAACAGTCATGGTTATGAGGCTGCTTTAGATTTAGCAAAGCATGGCGTTGAGGTGAAGGCGATCGCGGATTTACGATCGACCTACACAACTAACTCAATTACTCAAGCCTTACAAGCGCTTGGTATTCCCATTTTTACCAGCCATTGTATTTACGAAGCCAAGACGAATCCGGCAAGTGACGGCGTTTCGGGTGCGGTAATTTGTCCGCTTGATGCCAACGGCAAACCGCAGACAGAATTCAAACAAGCGATCGCCTGCGATGGGATGATTATGAGTGTCGGCTGGGCAGGCGCGGCAAATTTGCTCTCCCAAGCTGGAACGAAAATGCGCTTCGATAACGGCTTGCAACAGTTCGTTCCCGATCGCTTACCTACGGGCGTGTTTGCCTGCGGACGGGTGAATGGCGTGTACGAATTCGATCGCAAGCTACTCGATGGTCGTCGGGCGGGATTGGAGGCGGCTGCTTTTCTGGGATTGACAGAACCAGTCGAAATCGCCGCCGCTTCTGGTTCAGAATCCCCCTCACATTCGTGGGCGATCGTAGAACATCCAGCAGGTAAGAACTTTGTCGATTTTGATGAAGACCTTCAGTTGAAAGATTTTCCGAATGCGATTCAGGAAGGATTTGACAATATTGAATTGCTGAAGCGATTTACCACTGTAGGCATGGGACCGAGCCAGGGTAAGCACTCTAACATGAATGCATTGCGAATTTTGGCACGCATTACGGGAAAATCTCCTGCTGAAGTGGGTACAACCACCGCTCGACCGTTCTTTCATCCAGTCCCCTTATCTCACTTAGCCGGACGGGGCTTTACGCCAGAGCGCTATACTCCTTTGCATAGTCGTCATGCTGCCTTGGGTGCTGAGTTCGTGCTGGCAGGGGTATGGCGACGACCTGAATTCTACACCCAACCTGGAAAGAGCCGCGAAGATTGCATTCGGGCTGAAGTGAAAGCCGTGCGGACTCGCGTAGGTGCGATCGATGTTGGGACGTTAGGAAAATTAGAATTGCGCGGGGCGGATGCTGCCGAGTTTTTAGAGCGAGTTTACACTGGACGCTACAGCAATTTGAAATTGGGGATGTCGCGCTATGCACTGATGCTAGACGAGACAGGCATAATTATTGACGATGGTGTCATTGCGCGACTGGGAGCCGAGCATTTTTATTTCACGACGACGACTTCCGGTGCAGCGACGATTTACCGAGAACTGTCGCGGCTGAATACGATGTGGGGGTTAGATTGCGGTTTGGTAAATTTAACTGGAGCGCGATCGGCAATGAACCTTGCTGGAGTTTATGCTCGCGATGTCTTGGCACAACTGACGGATTGCGATCTTTCCAGTGCTGCTTTTCCCTACTTGGCTGTACGAGAAGCATTGGTGGCGGGAATTGAAGCGATTTTAATCCGAGTTGGTTTTGTAGGCGAGTGGGGTTACGAAATTCACGTTGCGGCTGAGTCGGCTCCGGCTGTTTGGGATGCTCTTTTCGCCGCAGGTAAGGCTTACGGGATTGCGCCCTTTGGCGTGGAAGCACAACGGCTTTTGCGGTTGGAAAAAGGACATTTGATTGTCGGTCAAGATACCGATGGTTTGACAACTCCGAGGGAGGCTAATTTAGGATGGGCGGTTAAATTAGATAAGCCATTTTTCATCGGTCAGCGCAGCCTGCAAGCTATTGCTAAACGACCGATCGCGCAAAAGATAGTTGGTTTTACGCTCGACCCTAATCAAGGAACTGCGCCCCAAGAGTGTCATTTGGTCATCGATCGCGGTGAAATTGCAGGTCGCGTTACCAGTATTGCTTTTAGTCCCACGCTTCAGCAGTATATCGGACTTGCCTACGTCAAACCAGAATTAGGGGCGATCGGCGATCGCATTTCGATTCGTTTATCTGATGGCGCACTCGTTAAGGCAACAGTCAGTCCCACACCATTCTACGACCCTGAAAACCAACGCCAGCAAGAAACGGCACAACGCCAGGAGGCGATCGCATGAATACTCCTTTGCGTCTGAGTCCAATTCACGATTCACTCCAGTCGCTTAACGGTGTGTGGTGCGACACTAACGGTATGCCTTCCTTAGTAAAGCTACCAGGCGATCGCCAGTCTGTTTCTGTGTTAGGGATTGCCGATCTGTCATTTTTGACCCGCTTTGGTGTGAAAGGAGCGAATGCAGCCCAATGGTTAGCCGATCGCAAACTGCCAATTCCCGATCGCCCTAATACTTGGCATCCCTTACCCGAAGGTGGGATTATTGCTCGGTTGGGACTGACCGAATTTCTAATCGAAGATAGCCTCAACAGCGCGATCGCTCCCCAGTTAGCAACTGCCTGTAAGTCTCCACCCGCAAAAGTTTACCCGGTTTTACGGCAAGATCTCGCTTTAGGACTAGTGGGCGATCGCGTCAACGAGCTTTTACGCCAAACCTGTAGCTTTAATTTTCAGGCATTATCACTTGGCGATCGTCCGGTCGTTTTGACTAATGCAATTGGTGTCACAGTCACCGTTATCCCGCTTGACATCGAGAGAAAGTTATGCATTCGCGTCTGGTGCGATCGCACGTTTGGTACGTATTTTTGGCAAACCCTGGTTCAAATTGCTACAGAGTTAGGAGGTGGCGCGATCGGCACAGAATCATTTTTGTGACAAAGCTACTCTATTCATGAAATTTGAACAGATCGAGTCAACCTGGAGCCAATCGGATGAATTTAGCAGCAGCCAAAACATTTCTCGAATCGCATCAAGTCAAGTTCGTGCTGGCGCAATTTGTCGATATTCATGGAGTTGCGAAAACCAAAGCCGTACCCGTGGCTCACTTTGAAGATATTTTGCATCCAGGAGCCGGATTCGCCGGATTTGCGGTGTGGGGATTGGGTATGGAGCCGCACAGTCCAGATTACATGGCAGTTGGCGATCTCTCAACTCTATCGCTCGTTTCCTGGATGCCTGGATTTGCGCGAATTGCTTGTGTCGGTCACGTTAAAGGCAAACCTTACCCTTACGATGCTCGCTATATCTTGATGCAGCAGATCGAGCGATTGCAGCAGCGAGGCTGGACGCTTAATACCGGAGTCGAGCCAGAATTTGCCTTACTTCGTAAAGACGAACGGGGGCAGATTTACCCGTTTGATGCTACCGATACCTTGGAGAAACCCTGCTATGACTTTCGCGGATTGTCGCGCAGTGCGATTTTTCTGGAAAAACTCGTCACTCACCTGCAAGCAGCTGGCTTTGACATTTATCAAATCGACCACGAAGATGCTAACGGACAGTTTGAGATTAACTATACCTACACCGACTGCCTCACGACTGCCGATCGCTACATCTTTTTCAAAATGGCAGCGTCAGAAATTGCTAAAGAACTGGGACTAATTTGCTCGTTCATGCCGAAACCGTTTGCCAACCGCACGGGTACGGGAATGCACATTCATATGTCCATAAGCGATGGCAGCTCGAATCTATTTGCTGACGACAACGACTCGCGGCATTTAGGACTCTCGAAACTGGCGTATCATTTTCTGGGTGGCTTACTCGCTCATGCCGAAGCACTCACTGCTATCTGCGCCCCAACGATTAATTCCTATAAGCGGCTCGTCGTGGGGCGATCGCTCAGCGGTGCAACTTGGGCTCCAGCTTACATCACCTACGGCGACAACAATCGTTCCAGCATGGTACGGATTCCCAGCGGACGCTTAGAACTGCGGCTTGCCGATGGCTCCTGCAATCCTTATCTTGCCACTGCTGCCGCGATCGCTGCTGGATTAGATGGCATTGATAAAGAAATCGATCCTGGCGAACCCTATAACTTGAATTTGTACGATTTATCGGAGGTAGACCTTAAAGACAAGGGTATTCGCACTTTACCCCAGAGCTTGCACGAAGCGATCGCCGCTCTGGAATCAGATGAAGTCATCAAAGGTGCGTTGGGCGTGTTGGCAAATGAATTTATTAACTTGAAACGAATGGAATGGGTGGAATATATGCGTCATGTTTCGCAGTGGGAAGTGGAACGATACTTGGAGTTTTTCTAAAAAAGTTTTTGTATAGTGAGATCCCCCAACCCCCTTTTTAAGGGGGCATTTATTCCTCCCTCTCTAAGGTTGGAGCAACCGACGTAAATTCTTCGCTATATTTCCTGAAAAAGAGGCTTCATTCCCCCCTTAAAAAAGGGGGATTAGGGGGGATCGAGATCTCTAACTTCAGTGCGTAACTCTCAAGGTTTTCTAATAAATAAATGTAGGTGCGATCGTGTGTGGAATTGTCGGACTACTAATTAAAAAACCAGAATGGCGAGAATCGCTTGGCGAACTCATGGTTCCCATGCTGATTGGCATGAGCGATCGCGGACCCGACTCTGCTGGACTTGCTGTATTTACTGCTACGCTGCCAGAGCCGCATCGCAAATACAGCCTCTATTCAAAAGACAAATTCGATTGGGATTTGAGGCGATCGTTTCAAGCTGTTTTCGGGACTACACCTGAGATTGAGATCGATGGCAATCGGGCAGTGCTAACTTCGGATCGAGAACCGGATCGCGTCAAGCAATGGCTGAAAGCAAAACATCCAAACCTGCACCTGTTGTCAACAGGTCGGACGATCGATCTCTACAAAGACACGGGGAAACCTGCTATGGTAGCCGAGCGCTACAATTTCTCAACGCTGAAAGGCTCTCACGCGATCGCCCATACCCGCATGGCAACAGAATCAGCAGTGACTCCCGATCGCGCACACCCGTTTACGGCGGGAGAAGATTTTTGCCTAGTGCATAACGGTTCTCTTTCCAATCCTTACTCGATTCGTCGTCGTTTAGAACCGCTTGGGATTCACTTTGAAACCGACAACGACACGGAAGCAGCTTGTCGCTTTTTGGAATGGCGGATGCGGGAAGGGGACGATTTAGAAACCGCAATTAAACAAGGCTTTGTCGAGTTAGACGGCTTTTATACATTTCTGATGGGAACGGCAGACAAACTCGCTCTGGTGCGGGATGCCTTTGCCTGTAAACCTGCGGTGGTTGCTGAAACTGATGACTATGTGGCGATCGCCTCGGAATTTCGCTCTCTAGCACACCTACCCGATGTTAAAAACGCCCATCTCTACGAACCCGCACCGGAAGAGTTATACGTATGGACGGTGTAACTATGGAAAAGGTGACATTCGACCTCGCCCAAACCCCACTACGCGCAGTCAATCACTACCTGCATCACAACCTGACTCAAACTGGGGGACAAGCGATCGAGATCCTCAACCCTGATGGAGCGCATAATATTGCCGTGGGACTGAATGCTCCGGTTGAGGTAAAAATCCTCGGTCATGCAGGCTACTATGCGGCAAGCATGAACCAGCTAGCAAACGTGACGATCGCCGGGAATGTAGGAACGGGTGTTGCCGAAAACATGATGTCCGGTCGGGTGCATGTCAAAGGCTTTGCCTCGGTTTCTGCTGGAGCCTCCGCCCACGGGGGGTTATTAATTATTGATGGTGATGCCAGCCTGCGTTGCGGCATTTCGCTCAAAGGAGCAGATATTGTTGTCGGTGGCAGTGTGGGCAGCTTTGCCGCATTCATGGCACAAGCTGGACGGATTGTAGTCTGTGGAAATGCAGGGGAAGCACTGGGAGATTCGCTTTACGAAGCCGTAATTTACGTCCGAGGTAGCATTAAATCGCTCGGTGCTGATGCTCAACTCGAACCCATGTCTGAAGCTGATTATGCAACCGTAGCCGAGCTATTAGCAAAAGCAGGTTTTTCCCACAATCCCCAAGATTTCAAACGGGTTGCTTCCGCCAAGCAACTCTATCACTGGAATGAAGAAAGGGAGTAGGGAGCGCACGAGCAGGGAGCAGGGGGGAGACAAGGGAGAGGGGGGAGACAAGGGAGAGGGGGGGAGACAAGGGAGAGGGGGGGAGACAAGGGAGACAAGGGAGAAAAAACTACCAATTACCAATTACCAATTACTAATTACCACCCATCGTTAAAATTAAAGTATTAATCATGAATCTGCCGTCTCAATCGCATCAATCTATCTCTCGCGAAGAATCCTGGGGTTACGATCGCCGTATTCTCAACTACATTCAAAACGCAGCGGCACACGGTCTTTACGAAATTCGCGGTTTGGGCGCAAAACGTCGGTTGCCGCATTTTGACGATCTGGTGTTTCTGGGTGCGTCCATGTCCCGTTATCCGTTGGAAGGCTATCGGGAAAAATGCACTACCAAGACAATTCTCGGCACTCGCTACGCCAAGAAACCGATTCAATTGGAGATTCCGATCGCGATCGCGGGAATGAGTTTTGGTTCGCTATCGGCTAATGTCAAGGAAGCCCTGGGACGTGCGGCAACCGCAGTCGGGACTTCTACCACAACTGGGGATGGTGGCATGACAACGGAGGAACGGCTGTCTTCAAAAACCTTAATTTATCAATGTCTGCCTTCTCGCTACGGCTTCAACCCTGACGACGTGCGCAAAGCAGATGCGATCGAAATTGTGGTAGGTCAAGGGGCAAAACCAGGTGGTGGCGGGATGTTACTCGGACAGAAGATTAATCCCCGTGTTGCCCAGATGCGGACTTTACCAGAGGGTGTGGATCAGCGCTCTGCCTGTCGTCATCCCGATTGGACGGGTCCCGACGATTTAACTATCAAAATTCAGCAATTACGCGAATTGACCGATTGGGAAAAACCGATTTTTGTCAAAGTGGGTGCATCACGAACTTTTAACGATGTCAAGCTGGCAGTTCATGCCGGAGCGGATGTCGTGGTCGTCGATGGGATGCAAGGGGGGACTGCGGCGACGCAAACCGTGTTTATCGAACACGTTGGTATTCCCACCCTGGCAGCAGTGCGGCAGGCGGTGGATGCCCTGGAAGACATGAATATGAAAGGTGAGGTACAACTAATTGTTTCAGGTGGCATTCGCACGGGAGCCGATGTTGCTAAAGCGATCGCGATGGGTGCAGATGCGGTTTCGATCGGTCAAGCAATTCTGATGGCGTTGGGCTGCAACAGTGAAACTTACGTGCAAAAGGGGACGCATCATTCGGCAATAGAAGACTATACGGCGATCGGCACAGCACCAGGTTACTGCCACCACTGCCACACCGGAAAGTGTCCTGTGGGAGTGACAACCCAAGACGAAATTTTGGAGAAACGCTTGGAACCAGAAGTTGGCGCTCGGCGAGTCAAAAACTATCTGCAAACTCTGAATATGGAACTAACCACGATCGCCCGTGCTTGCGGGAAGCAAAACGTGCATCACTTAGAACGGGAGGATCTCGTCGCGTTGACGATCGAGGCTGCTGCGATGGCACGTCTTCCCCTGGCAGGGACAGACTGGATTCCTGGCGTTCAACCTATGTAATCTCTGGCTTAAAGCCCTTAATGTCCAGCCACGATTGCAGGCATCAACACGGTATCAATAGCGTGAATCGTGCCGTTGTCAGTCACGATATCAGTTTTGAGGATGCTGGCATTATTGACTTTAATTGTACCGTTAGCTGACTCAATTGCTAAAACTGAGCCTTCAACTGTCTCTACTTCGTCAATTTGTCCCAAATCATCAGATCTCACGTCGCCAAAAGCAACATGATAAGTCACGATTTTTTTCAGTTTAGGCAGATCTTGCAGCAGCAAATCTAAAGTTCCCTCTGGCAGTTTGGCGAAGGCTTCGTCGGTTGGAGCAAAAATTGTAAAAATGCCGGGACTCCTAAGAGTTTCTCTCAGTTCGAGAGCATCAATAGCTTTTACTAAAGTTTTGAAGTTTCCCGCGTTGGCAGCAGTTTCTAAAAGATCGCTCATGAGGTAATGCAATTTGATTCATGTAGTACAAGATACTTATAAATTGATTGGGTATCATATAGCTTCTATCAAGAGAGAGGTTGCTAAGAATTAGTTATGATGTTTTTAAATCGGTAATTGACGAACTCTACTTCAGTCTGCTACACAGTGTTTAGAAAAGTTTGGTTATTTCTGATTCTCTTCGTGGTTGGGACGATCGCTTTTACAGGTTGCATGACTGCTAGACAGCTAGAACCTGGAGTTGTCACCATCACTCTGAGCGGTTGGAGCAATCTCAACGAAAAACAACTGCTGCAAAAGGTTTTGAGAGATTTTGAAGCCAAGCATCCACGCATCAAGGTGAAATATGATGCGATCGCTGATGAATATATGGATGTGATGAAAACTAGGCTGATTGGCGAAACAGCCGCAGATGTCTTCTATTTAGAAGCTTTTGCTGCTCCAGAAATTATGCGTCCAGGGGTATTAGAACCGCTAAATAGTTATATTTCTAAAAAGTTCAACTTAGCAGATTTTTATCCTCAATTTCTTCAGGCATTTCAAAAAAAGCAAATAATTTACGGTTTACCTAAAGATTATTCTACCCTTGCCCTATTTTATAACAAAAAAGCTTTTCAGTCTGTTGGTCTATCTCAGCCGCCTCAAACTTGGGAGCAATTGCGAAAATATGCCAAGAAATTAACAGTCGATCGCGATCGCGATGGGAGAGTCGATCGATATGGTTTTGCTTTAGTTCCAGAACTTGCTCGCCAAGTTTTTATTATCGAAGCTTTTGGGGGAAAGTTGATCGACTCGAATGGAGAAGTTGCATTTGCCGAGCCAGAGAGTTTAAAAGGTCTACAATTACTAGTAGATTTATATCGCTTAGATAAATCAGCAGCTCAACCTTCTGATGTTGGCACGAGTTCGGCAGGTGAAATGTTCGGTCAAGAAAGAGTCGCAATGGCGATCGATGGTTCTTGGTTAATTCCCTATTTAAAAGAAACTTTTCCTCAGCTTGAGTATGCTACTGCTGAAGTCCCAACTATTAATCAGAAAAAAGGCACAATGGCTTATACAGTTGCCTATGTGATGAATCGAAAATCGAAACATAAAGCAGCAGCCTGGGAATTAATCTCTTACTTAACCGGACAAGAAGGAATGCAAGCCTGGACGAGCCAAGGTTCTGTATTTCCTACCCGTAGATCTGTAACTGATACCCTACAAGCCGATCGCAATCCTCTTTATTCACCTTTTATTGCTGGAGCTGAATATGCTACTATTTGGCAACTAAATGAAGACTTACCAATTATTCTCAATAATTTTAACAATCAATTTGTCAGTGCTATAATCGGTCAGCAAAGTTTAGTTTCGGCAATGACAAAAGCGCAGAAAACTGCCAATAAAGAAATAGCTTTATCGAAGTAGATATAGGAATTAGAGTGATTGGCGATCGCACTTTTAAAAATAAACCTCAGCCGAGAAATACCTCAGTGGGTTATCTTTTTATGGCTCCTACAATTATTATTTTAGGAGTATTTGTACTTTTACCTATTCTGATTGCCTTGGTTCTAGCTTTTTATAAAATTCAGATTTTAGGAGAATTTAACTACAGATTCAACGGCTTCAAAAACTTCACTCGTCTCCTCAATGACGATCGCGTGTGGATTGCCCTCAGAAATACGGTTGAGTATGTGGCGATCGTCGTCCCAATTCAAACTATAATTGCTCTCGGCTTGGCTTTAATTCTAAATGCTAACTTAAAAGGTAAAAATTGGTTTAGAATTATTTTTTTTATGCCGACAGTTACTTCCTCGGCAGTATTAACGATAATCTTTTTATGGATGTATAATTCAAATGGTTTAATAAATAGCGCTCTGGCTTTTTTAGGTTTACCAACTTATAACTGGATTGGCGATCCAAATGTTGCTTTAAAAGCAATTACAATTATGAATATTTGGTCAACAGCACCTTTATTCATGGTTATTTATCTAGCTGCTTTACAAGATATTCCTGAAAGTCTTTACGAAGCAGCAGCAATTGATGGCGCAAGTTGGTGGGATAAACTAGTTTATATCACTCTACCAAGTCTAAAATCTGTCACATTTTTTGTTGTTGTGATGGGGATTGTTGGTACATTCCAATTATTCGATCAATCATACATTTTCTCTCGCGGTACGGGTGGTCCAGATAACTCGACCTTAACAGTTGTATTGCTGATTTATCAATATGCTTTTAAGAGCTTAGATCTGGGTTACGCCGCAGCAATTGCTTTGATTTTAGCTTTGGCGATCGCCATTACTACACTAATGCAACGTTATTTTTTCTCCGAAAAGGCGAATTAATCCAAACGTTATAATACATATATTCGCTCGATCGCACCAGACAGCCAAACGCTACATCGCTGTAAGGAGGAAAAGCTATGAGGTTAGCAAGATTACTGACAGCAATGCTGGCGATCGCATCACTAGCGATCGCCCAACCCGCACGTTCGGACGAAGAACCGATTTTCGATCTTTCCGAAACTCAGTTGCGGTTACCAGGAGAATCGGAGGCTGAGTTAGAAGCAAGGAACGAGCGGCAAAGAGCAGAATTTAATACGGATATTACCAGAGCGCTATACGAAATCGAACAAACTAGAACTTTTGCCCAACCCATTCAAGCAGAATTTCAAAGGAGAGTTTTCGACCTCGAACATCGTCCTTTTACTCCCGATCCAGCTAGAGATCTACCGAGTAATTTCAGGCTATGAGCAGTCAGCAAATTTCACTTTTGCTAGCTAATCCTACCGACTACACAATTGTTTTTAATGCTTCTTTAACACTAGGATATTGATAGTTGAAACCCGATGCTTGAGTGCGTTTGGGTAAAACCTGCTGCCCTTCTAAAACCACGATCGCCCCTTCTCCTAATAATGCCTCGATCGCAAGGTTGGGAACGGGCAACCAGGAGGGACGCTGCATCACCTCTCCCATCGCCTGCGCTAACTCTGACATCCGTACTGGATTTGGTGCTGTCGCATTGAATACTCCTTCCATTTCCGGTTTTGTCAATGCTGCGATAATTAAGTTTACCAAGTCATCGCGATGAATCCATGAAAACCACTGGCGACCGCTACCGATGGGACCACCAGCAAAAAGTTTGAAGGGAGTAATCATTTTGGCGATCGCACCTCCCATTCCCAAGACAATTCCAAAGCGCAAAATTACCAATCGCGTCCCTAATTCCTTGACTTTCTGCGCCTCTGCTTCCCACTCTTGACAGACTTGGGCGAGAAAATCACTACCAGCAGGACTGGATTCATCAAATGTCGCAGTTTCACTCGTCCCGTAGTAGCCAATTGCCGAGGTATTGACTAACACGCTAGGTTTGGGATTTGCTTTGGCGATCGCCTCGACAACTTTTTGCGTCCCTAGCTTGCGACTATTGAGAATTTCTTGTTTGCGTTGGGGTGTCCAACGTCCTTCACCAATTGGTTCTCCGGTTAAGTTGACTACGCCATCACAACCCGCGATCGCATCTTGCCACGCACCCGATTCTGTTGGTGTATAGGCAATAATTTCTACATTTGGAAAAGTAGATTTAGGAAATACTTTTTCTGCTTTATTGACGTTGCGACTAAATACGACAACTTGATGACCTTCTGATTTTAGTCGTTCGACCAGACGACTACCAACAAATCCAGTGGCTCCAGTAATTGCTACTTTCATAAATCTAGGGAGTGTGATTACGTTCTTAGTAAGGGCGCATAGCTATGCGCCTTTATTCTATTTATTTGATTCGCTGAAAGCCATACCGTTAGCCTCTGCATAGCGATTCATAAACCGCATAAATCTCTCCCAGTGGTCTTCTTGCTCGATCGCAAATGTACAATCTAAGCGTTGAAATTCATCTCCGTCCATGCCACCAAAAATGAATTTTGTCGAGTCAGGCGTGACTTGGATTTCACCTTCTTCATCGACCAAACGCACGAAGTTATTAAATTTTTTGGTAAAACTATTGAATCTTTCCAAAGATTTGAGTTGCTCAAAGCGCAGTAAAACCGAACGAACTCCCGAACGGCGATCGCGGCGTAAGCTAACGTTACTCAGTTCTTCGGGAATCCCTTCAAAGAAATAAATTGCAGCTACAGAAGTCATTAGACAGTGACCAGTGACCAGTGACCAGTGACCAGAACAATTTGCATTTGGTCAACATATATTAATTATCCCTCTAAAGTGAATGCTTAAAACAGGCATTGATTCAAATCTATAATCTTTTAGTAGTATTTATGTACTATGATAGTAGGCGATCGCACTTATTCGTAATGCGACCACATCCTCAAGATCTTGACTGTTTTCGCTTCTTTGATGACTTCGTACACTAATCGGTGTTTGATGTTGATACGACGAGAATAAGCTCCTTCCAGATCGCCGCTCAATTTCTCATATGGGGGAGGGTTGGTAAAAGGATTGTCAGCTAAAATATCTAAGAGTTGCTCCATTTTATCAAAAAGCCCAACAGAGCGTAATTTAACTGCATCCTTAGCTGCTTGCTTCGTCAATCGAATCTGCCAGCTCACGCTTGAGATCCTCCCAAGAGATACATTCTTCGACTGGAGTTGCCATCCCGTCTTTAATTGACTCCTTCATTCCAGGTATTGACAGCAAGTACATAGTCTCTTGGATAGAGTTCCAGTCTTCTTGAGAGATGAGAACGGCGCTGTTTCGCTTGCCTGTAATCAGGATTGGTTTGTGAGTTTCCGATACTCGATCTACGAGACTAAATAAGTTGGTGCGAGCCTCAGATGTAGAAACAGCATCCATTGCTTCTTCCATATTTGCAATTCATGTGTTTTTGCTCTATTGTACAACATAGCGTACAAGTAGTGGTGATTTCTCGCACCTCTGATGGGTGTGGAGATGTCTATTGTCTGGACTTGAGTGCTGTACTGATAGGTGGTAAAGTTGGGCAAATCATTGAATATCGCGTTAGGCTAATGCGATCGCCTCAACTTTGACGCGGTAGTCCTGTTCTAAATGACAAGGGGAAAACAAAGCCCCCTTTTGAAGGGGGTTGGGGGATCGATATCTGAAAATTCAAGCGCGTAACTCCTGTCACGATCGAGCGATCGCCTTTTTGCAAACTAATTTGCCAGCTAAGTGCTTGGTATGTGTCCTTTTCGGAAAGCCTTTTGGATCAGAATTAAAAGCATTCCAATTCCTGCAAATATCAACGCCAAAATGTGACTTGCAGGAGAAGCAAAAGCCACCAAAACGAGATCGAACAGTAACGCGATCGCCGGAATTATATAAGGAACCCGAAACCCACTAGTTTCAGGTTCTCGACGTTTGATCGACAGTAGTGAAAGGTTGACCAGACAAAACATTGCCAGAATCAAGGTGGCAGTGGTTCCTGCTAAAAATTGCAGTGTCCCGGAGAGCGCTAGAAAAATGGCAATGGGTAAAATGACCAACAGCGTTCGATAAGGCGTGGCTCTACGTCGATGTAATTTTCCTAACCAAGCTGGTAGCAGTCCTTCACGCGACATCCCAAACAACAGCCGCGATGCTGTGACAAAATTGAGCAGCGCCGTATTGAGTACGGCAAACAGAGCAATGATTGTAAAAATGACCTGGGGAAAATTGGGCTGCGCTCGACGCACCACATCCAGTAGCGGAGCGCTAGAAGCAGCAAGATCTGAGGGATTGAGTACCTGAATTGCCAGCCAGGAGACGAGTATATAGACGACACCCGCGATCGCCAAAGCAAGTAAGATTGCTCTTGGCACGTTGCGTTCGGGATTTTTGACTTCTTCCGCCACATTGACAATATCCTCAAATCCAATGAAGGCATAGAAAGCCAGTGCTGCTCCCTGAATCACTGCCGTCCAACCGATTGCTGGCGCGTTGGGAACAGCAGCAGGATTAACCGTGCCACCACCGCTCAAAAACAAGGTTGAAACCAAAATTACAATCAAAAGACCCGAAACCTCGACAGAGGTGCAAAAGATATTCAGAGCCGAGGATTCCTTCATGCCTCTGAAATTGACATATGCCAGCACAGAAAAAAGCGCTATGATAATCAGCCAATCTGGAATAGCTGGCGCAAAAGCGTTGAGATAGCCTGCAAATGCTTTCGAGAGCGTTGCCATTGAAACCAAGCAGGTACAAAACATCAGCCAGCCAACCAGGATCGAGAGCCAGTCAATGCGAAACGCCCTGTGGACAAAGCAGGCGACTCCACCACTTTGTGGAAATCGACTGCCTAGTTCGGCGTAACTTAAAGCCGTGAATGCCGCGACAATCATAGCGGTCAAGAACGAAGCCCAAACCAAAGTACCGGAAAGTCCAGCAATTTTTCCGACTACTGCATAAATTCCCGCACCCAGAATGTCACCTACTCCATAGACAACCAGAGTTGGCAATCCAAACACTCGCTTGAGCGAATCTGTTTCTACTACATCATTTACTTTCATGTAACTTTTTTATTTCATAATAATTTTCAATTCTGTAGCTTTTGCGATCGCTCGCATATAGAGTTGTCATAATGCTTTACGGTACAGCTGAGTCCCTGCTGCATCTGTATCGAGATCTACCGCTCATGGAGTAGGATTGCTGTAGAAGCACGATCGCGAAAGCTAGCCGATCGCTCATACAGATTTCAAGTTTTGCGATCGCTATCAGATTTTTTACCTGCTCGTATTTAATACTATAGGTTTATAGACTGAAGTATGTCTCCAATATCCTTCCTAGTATTTGTTTTCCATAATCATTTAAGTGGTAATTATCTCGCATCCAAATGCTATATGGATTACCGTTAGCATCTGGTGAACCGAGACCAGCAGCGGTAGCTGGTCCATAGATAAACTCACTTTGAATTCCTGTCATGTCCAGGTATTCTAGATTATTTGCATAAGCAAACCACAATAAGTTACCGCGATAATCATTAGGAATTGTCGTATTATTTGTCGGATTTTGATCGAGTTCCTTAATACTTGGATTCAGTTGATAGTCAATTGGGTTAGGATAGTTGTTAGGACTCCATGCTTTCGTCAACAACAAGATCTCGGTTTTGTGCTTAGTGACGCGATCGCTAGCTCTCACTTGGTTAACTACGCTTTGGAAATCACTTATGTTATTGCCATTGCTGATTCCTCCAATTATCAGCAGATCTGGCTTATATTTCAGTATGCAGTCCTGCACGCAATTTTTATAGTACTGAACCCCCGTACCACCTATTACAGAGGGGATAATTTCAACTTTACTACCAGGATACTCGCGTTCTAAAAAGACATCGATAGGTGCTGTTGCTGTATCATTCTGAATGCTGTCTCCGAGCATAACGATGCGGAGATTCTGCCCATTGCGTAACTTTTGCATCGTGAGCGGAATACGTTGCCATCGGCTGGCTTTGGGAACATAATTCAGTTTGGCAGGAAAGCTATTATAAATTCCGTCAGCCCACTGTGCTACCTCTTGGGAAGTTGTTGACTGTACGGTAATATCATCAATAAAAAGAGGCTGCGAACCGAGCGAGTGAAAATTGATTCTCATTTGAACTGGTAGTAGGCTCCCGTTCGCTCCAACAGTAGCTTTGGTTCGGAAACGAAATTCATTATGCACCCAGTTGTTCGACTGAAAAACACTAGAGAATGTAGCATCTGGTAATTGGTTGCCAGTTTGCTTGTCATAGAACGTCGCCGACCAATATCCATAACCAACACTTCCGGGGTTATTAGTCGTTCCAGGAGCTTTACTGTTGAACGAGAGCCGATACCATTGCAGGGGAGTGGTATTTAGTAGAGGACTCGACCATGCATCATCAAATGTATAGTTTGTAGGACCAGGATGCTGAACTCGAATGGAGCGAGTACCAGATGTACCCCCAATAACCCAACTAGCACCAGGACCACGAAATATCCAGCCTTCGGAAGTCGGGCTTCGTTCAAAAGTAGAATAGAGAATTATCGCTCCCGCCAATACTTCAATCATTGTTAACAACCTTGTTTTAGAAGATATTTAGTGCTTGAGATGAGGTTGACTTATTAAAAATAGCCATCTGTTGTATAGAACTGGAGAATAAAGGTGATATGGAAGATATTGCTAGGTATCAATCTACATAAGCAATTCCTTTTTTTGAAATAACTACTTCAAACTCAGTTATCTTCAGATGACTAAGTAACGTTTCTGCTTTGACGAACAAGCTACTGATGTCTTCAGTTAAAAATACCAGTTAATTATTTTATAGATGGTAAAAACTACTCAAGTTGTTCTATATGCCTACAATGCTATAGTTTTTTCTTTTATAATTACTGGCTCGTATAGATTTAACACCTAAACTTAGTAGCAGCGACACTAATAGATATTATTTTTTTCAAGTTTTGAAGCAATTGAAAACTTTATCAAAAGCATTTATCGAAAGCATACTTCACAAATATCGATCTCGTGCTTCAGAATAACCTTTTATGCAACTGAATTGCGCTTAATAATATCTAAAGTTAAGATAGAAACTTATATTTAAAGTTTGCTATAAATTAGTTTAATTCTAGTCTATAGATATTGTCAATACGATAAATTCAATAAACATCGGAAATTATGAGTATTGATTTTGAATAATGATGGCGATCGCAAATAAGAGTTATCTAAAAATACGACTGTTATTGCCATATTTTTATCTTGGTAACGAGATTGCAAGGATAAAAGCGACGAGCTATTTAGTAAATTTAAACTTTACTAGGAAAAATCTACTTAATAGTAGGAAAAACTTCGATTTAGCACGTAATTTTTAAAAAAATTAATTTTATTTTGTATATCTGTATAAACGTAGATCGAGGATATCATCAAGATCTTTGCTTTTCAAATCTTTACCATTAGGAAATAAATCTCTTACTGTACTTACTAGTTGGTAGTCTTTAATGAATTCTTTGATGAATCCATGTAACTCCTTTGGAGCCGCTTGGTTAAATCCGCCATAGAAATCTGGCGAGCCGTCAAAAGTATCATCAATTGGACGAGCGCCGACTGTACTAATAATCCATTCTGGAGGATTTTCTCTAAGTGAAGCAATGGCTTTTTTAATATCGTTTAAAGTATAAAAATCACTATATGTAGTATCGACTAATGTTGGATTTTTACACTGTAATAAGGTATAAAGAACAGGTGCTGAACCATAGATAAAACAAGATTCACCTGGTTTAATATTTTGACGTAACATTGAGAAAGCAACAGCTTTATCTTTTGGAACTTGAATAAATTTTGTCATTGGTGAATCTAGAGAATAGCGAACATCCCCATATAAACCCTTGTTACTAAATCCTCCTATTTGAGACACGGTAAATATAATAACTGTAATTCCAAGAAATAGTAAACAAAAGCTTTTTTTCCAGTAAGTAGGAACCTTAGATGACATTAATATAGTTATAATAGTTAGTGGCATCAACATTACAGAGTCTAAATATGCTCTGCCAGGCCACGACATCTGCATAGCCCAGGTCGAGCCAAGGGTGAGAGCTATTAGTAAGGGAAAAATTGGCTCTGGTACTCCTAAAAGTTTCTGACTGAATTTAGGAAAAATACAACTTCCTAAAAGAGCGAAGCTAAAGAATGTACTTGGTAAATCGTAGGTGAATAAAAGGGCTGTACTAGTAATTATAGTTGGTAAATTATGAGTATTTATTAAATGTCCTATCAGTGAAATACTCATTCCAATCAGTAATAGTGAAGGAAGTAGCAGTATCCCAATTAAGTTTACATTATATTTAGAATTTGCTTTGGTCGGATACTGAATTAATCTAAAGACTATTGCAGATAACAATATAGGAATAATAACAACTTTGACAACTTCTTTAATAGAAGAATCAAATTTAATACCACCTAAGAAAACATCTATTAATGCAGCAAATCCACCAACTCTCTTTTTCTCAGATGCATCTAAAAAAAGCTGTTGAAAGGCTGGGATAAGAGCTTGATTCAGAGCTAAGAATAAAACTAATGCTCCTAAACCTAATAGAAGACCTGTAATAAAAGGAGTAGTTAGAGTACGTAAATATTTTTTTGGGTTCCGTAAGGAATAAATTAAGATAACTCCTAATGTTACTAATATGCAAAGGGTTCCATTGCTCTGACGCGCTGCTATAACGAGAGCAAGAGAGAATCCAGAAGTAGCAATATATAGAAATGATAAAGTAGAACTTCCTTTTTCTAGCTTGTTTAACCCAAGAATAATGAAAAGAGCGGAAATCGACAAAAATAAGTATACGTAAGAAGTACTCCAGTGAACTAGTGAAGAGTTCATCAAAGCAAATCCACTACAAAGGGCTACTGATATAACCTGAGATGAGAATTGACGAAATATAAAATAATAAACTAGCAAATTAGTCGTCTTAACTATAAAAGCGGCGAACAAGCTAGCATAGTAACTTTGACCTAAAATATTTTGGAAGAAAGCGTCAAAGATAATGGGTATAAAACCAACTTGGAATACATAGTCTCTGTAAGGAAAGTCATTATGAAGTAATCTATTGCCAAGATGAAAGTATAAAGCTGAATCTCTCCAATTCATGCCATAAAATGACCAAGGAAAAGAAGAGAAAAATGCGACAACTAATAAAATGATGAGAGCAAAACTCTTTTTATGATGCTTAAAACTAAGTAGAGTATTCATTTCATCCTTTGCTATTGAATCGAAAATTATTTTTTATTAGAAGTTTTTAAGTTCAACTAACTCGATATTGAATTAGTTTTAAGAAATTTGCAATACAGCATCTGCATTGAGTGCTACTTTTATACTATTATTCACGCTCCTTTCATCTGGATATACGTGTGCCATGCTAGCTATATAAAGATTGGGAATTGGAGTTTTGTAAGCTGGAATCTTGTCAGAAAAATTTTTATCGCAAACCGTAGCAGCTGTTTTTGTGCGAAAGACTTGGATATCTTTAATTCCTTTAGTTTCTAGATCGGGATAAATTGACTGTAGCTGTTTCTTAAAAAGACTAATAATTTCTGGATCGCTTTTAGATAATATTGGTTCCCTCCAAGTAGCATATCTAGATAAATACGTGACGTGTAACCCTTGATATTCCTTTGGAGATAAAAAGTTCGTTTGCTCGATTACGCCTCCAAAATCAAAACCAGGATCTCCGACATTTAACCAATAGATGTTACTTAAAGGTTTTTCTGTAACAACAACGACGCAGATAGCCCCAAAATATTCAATTTTTTCTAGCTGTTTGCGATAGTTAGAAAATTTGCTTGGAATGAGCTTAGCTAAATAAATGGTGGGAATAGTGACTAATATTTTATCAGCTCTAAACTCTCCTTGAGGAGTTTTTACACCTATAACGCGATCGTTCTCGAAGAGTAGCTCTGTGACTGGAGTATTTTTGAAAATAATTACTTTCTTTTCTCTAAGTTTAACCTCAAGCGCATCAACTAATCTTTGTAGACTTCCCTTTAAATATCCTAGTTTTTCTTTTCCTTTGGAGCGAGATTTCAACCTCTGTGTCATTCGTCCAATCATCCAAGCAAGTGGAATCTTAGCGGCGTATTCACCAAATTTAATTTCAAGCATTGGATACCAAATAGTATTGGTAACCCGTCTCCCTGCCCACTTATAAAACCACTCTAAAGCAGAAATATTTTCATATTTTTGCCACTTTCTTTGTTTAGATAGAAATAAACTAGTTAGCCCAAAGCGGATTTTATCTAATAAGCTTAATTTTGGAAATTGTAATAAATCTTTTGTTGTTGTGAAAGGATGAATATTTCCATAACGATACATGCCCATTTTTGTTTCAACAAATCGTACATCTTGAGAAAGATTTAGTTCTTTTAGTAGCCAGTTAATCTCTGCGTCGTGAGTAAAAAAGTGATGATAAAAGCATTCGAGCTTTGTTCCTCCAATGTCAAAAGTTGATAATAGTCCTCCTAGCTTACTAGAAGCCTCTAATAAAGTTACTTTTTCACCACGTTTAGCTGCGATGTAGGCAGATGCTAAGCCAGTTGCACCACCTCCGATAATTAATAGATTCATTGCTTTGTTCAAATCTCTTTTTGTGATTTAGATATAGATTGAATTATTCGGACTTTGTAATTGCAGTCTAAAAATTGCTCTGTGTAAAAGCTAGGTTTACTCAATTTCACTTTTCAGCTTTGTTAATGACGTAAAGCCAAAGTAAGGAATGTAGCTCAATCCCCAGATTGTTATAGGTAAATACTGACAGGCATGAATGACTACAATACAGGCTAAAGCTGTTTCTGATGGCACTTGCCAAACATTTAGAGCTAGCGTTCCGAAATATTGAAAAGCTCCTAAATATCCTGGAGCAGTTGGAGCTAGGATGCCTAAATTGACTAACCCCATTACAAATAAGGGAGCTGTTAGCGGCACTTCCAGTTCAAAAGCTTGAATAGCAATATGGAAAACGATTCCCTCCACTAACCAAATAGTAAGGCTCAATCCTAATATAGTTAAAGGAAGGAATGGAGTTCGCCACACTAATGTTAATCCTTTGGCAAACTGCTGGAGAAAATTTTGTAACTTTGTCGAAGGTAAAATATTAGTTTTTGTATCCCATAGAGAACGAGTCAAAGTTAACAGCATGACTATTGTTAACGCTCCTCCAAAGATAGCGAGTCCTAAAACTCCTACTGACGAAACCCATGTAGGAATGCTACTGTTTCTCGTTCCCAAATATAACAATCCTACTAGCACTAAACCATCAAAAATACGTTCGACTAGGATACTGGCTAGAGCAAAAGAGCGACTAATTTGACAACTTTTACCGATCGCCTGCGCCCTAACAATTTCACCTAAACGAGCTGGTAAGATATTATTGGCTCCATATCCTAAAACTACTGCTCCCAAAGAATCACCCATAGAAACTCTATGAGGAAGTAAAAATTTCCAGCGCCACGCTCTGATGATGAATCCTAAACAATATACTCCTACCATCGTTATGAGAGTAGATAAAGAAACTTTATTAAAAGCCTCTATTACCGATACCCAATCCAATCTATGGAAAACAAAGTAGAGAAAAATAAAACTAATTAACCACCCTAACCAAACTAGTGAATTGCGTTTCAAATTCTAATATCTCCTGGGAGAAGTGTCGCAGTATTGTAAGCCTCTTTTTTAGTTTCAAAACCATCCTGTTCTTTGACAATATAGAGTGGACGTTGCTTCACCTCATCAAAAATTCGCCCTAGATACTCACCAAAAAGTCCCAACGTTGTTAGTTGAGCGCCTCCAAGAAATAAAGTTGCTAAAATCAAAGATGTAAAGCCTGGTACATCTTGAGGAGAATAGCCGAAAACCCTAAATCCTAAAATCCGATGCAGGAAAAAGAATACAATACTTACTAAGGAAAAGAAACAAATGAATAGACCGAAAATGCCACTAACTTGTAAAGGTCGATAGGAGAAGTCGATCATGCCATCCAGGGCAAGACGCAAAAGTTTCTGAAACGTATATTTTACCTCTCCAGCAAAACGCTTATGTCGTTCGTAGGGAATACCAATTTGCCGATAACCTATCCAAGAGCGCAGTCCTCGGACAAAACGATTGCGTTCGGGCATGACATTCAACCAATCCACGATGGTTCTATCCATAATGCAAAAATCTCCTGAATCTAAGGGGATCTTAATAGACGAACACCACGCTAGTATGCGGTAAAAAATGTAGTAAGCAGAGCGTTTGAAGATATTTTCTTTTCTTTTAGTTCTAACTCCGTAAACTACTTGATATCCTTGTCGCCACTTATCTAAAAAGCGGTAAAGTTCTTCAGGAGGATCTTGCAAGTCAGCATCTATGACAGCTATCACATCGCCAGTTGTATAACGAAGACCTGCACTGACAGCTGTTTGATGACCAAAGTTACGAGAAAAACTAATATACTTAAAACGCGAATCTTTTTGATAGAGTTTGCGTAAAAGAGAAAGAGTTCGATCGGTACTTCCATCATCTACGAGGATGGCTTCAAACGCAGAATTCCAAGTAGGGGAAGCACCAACGATACGCTCGTAGAGCTTCGGAATATTCTCTTCTTCGTTGAAAAGTGGGATTACAATTGACAGCATTGGAAGAGTAGTTCTTAAGGTGAAGTATCGTGACGATCGCTCAGTTTGAGGTATTCTGTAGATCGAAAAGTGAAATCTCAAACTAGCATTCAGTCAGCATTTTAAGAGCTGAAGCGCGATGCTAAAACACCCTGATAGTTTTCAATAGTTCTCAACCAGAAAGGGCTGTAGCAGTTAACTCGCGATCGCTTCTGGAGTTAGTAACAACTGTAGGGTTCTTTGCCAGTTTGGTAATACGATCCCGAATGTGTCAGATAACTTTTGATTGTTCAATACAGAATAAGCCGGTCGCTTTGCTGGTGTAGAATACTGCTCTGAGGCGATCGCGACTAACCTCTGTAACTTGAACGTGTTAAACTTTCGCTCTTGTTCGAGAATCGCTTTAGCAAAACCATACCAACTAACTTGTCCCGTAGCACTCAAGTGATATATCCCACTTTTATGAGCTAAGAAATCATATAGATTGTGTTTTGTGGCTTGAAATAAAATTTGTGCTGTAGCTTCAGCAATTAAGCGACTCCAGGTGGGAGATCCAACTTGGTCGTTAACGACTCGCAATTCCTCTCGTTCCTGAGCTAGCCGCAGGATTGTCAGCAGAAAATTGTTCCGATGTCGGCTATATACCCAACTAGTGCGAAGGATAGAATACGAGCCACCCACTGCCTCAATAGCCTGCTCGCCTATGAGTTTGGTTTTACCATAAACATTTTGAGGGTTGGGTAAATCCAGCTCGGTGTATGCTGTACTTTTTTTACCATCAAACACGTAGTCTGTTGAATAGTGAATGACTGCTGCACCTAGTAATTTTGCTTCTTCTGCAATGATGCCAGGGGCAATTCCATTCACTGCCATTGCTGTATCCGAATCTAATTCAGCTTTGTCCACAGATGTATACGCAGCAGCGTTAACAATTAAGGTGGGTTTAACTTCGCGCAGCGTCCGACGAATAGTGTCTGGTTGAGCCAAATCCATTTGCAGCGCTCTTTGACTGGTGCTGCGTCCTGTAGAGATGACTTTACCCAAAGGCATTAAGGTCTGCTGTAGTTCCCAACCTACTTGCCCAGTTAGACCTGTCAATAGAATTTTCATGCAAATACCTCTGCTTCTCGTAGCAATTTCCCAGCTCGATCTTTGGCAGATAGAACTGGCTCATTTTCAAGAGGCCAAGCGATCGCCAGATCGGGATCGTTCCACAAAACACAGCGTTCGTGCTGTGGAGCATAATAATCTGTGGTTTTATATAAAAACTCTACGTATTCAGTGAGTACCATAAACCCGTGAGCAAAGCCTTTAGGAACCCAAAGCTGCTGGTTATTTTCTGCACTTAAAAAGGCTCCTACCCATTGACCGAAAGTCTTCGATTGCTTTCTTAAATCTACCGCAACATCAAATACGGCTCCTTGTACAACTCTTACAAGCTTGCCTTGAGGTTGCTGAATTTGATAGTGCAGACCACGCAATACATTCTTGGTAGAGCGAGAATGATTGTCTTGGACAAAACGAGCTGAAATGCCGATTTTTTCCCAAAAAGCCTTTTCGTTATAGCTTTCGTAAAAGAAGCCTCGGTTATCTCCGAACACGTGCGGCTCAATTATGAGAACGTCAGGAATGGCAGTTTCTATAACTCTCATGGTTCTATCCTTTAAGCGCATAAAATGCCTGCTCTAGCTCGCTGAGTGTCGTCATCACATGAGATTCATCGTCTAGAAGCTCCATCAAATATCTTCCATAACTACTCTTGAGCATAGGTTTAGCAAGGTAGCGCAACTGAACTGAGTCAATATATCCTTGTCGATAGGCAATTTCTTCAATGCAAGCAATTTTGAGTCCTTGCCGTTCTTCTAAAGTTTGAATAAAGTTAGCTGCCTGATGCAACGATTCGTGTGTACCTGTATCCAACCAAGCATATCCTCGACCCAAAACCTCTACTCTTAGCTGACCTCGGTTAAGGTAAACTGAATTCACATCTGTAATTTCTAATTCATTACGAGCAGAAGGCTTAAGGCTCGTAGCGATTTTCACTACCTGAGAGTCATAAAAGTATATTCCAGGTACTGCATACTTGGACTTAGGAATGAGAGGTTTTTCTTCAATACTGACAGCACGTCCGCGAGGATCGAACTCAACTACACCGTATTGTCGCGGGTCTTTAACTGGATAACCAAATATTAATCCTCCTTTGCGAAGCATGGAAGCACGAGCCAATATTTCACTTAACCCATGTCCGTGAAAAATGTTATCACCTAGAATCAGACAAACTGGTTCGTTTTGAATAAAATCTTGACCTAAGATAAAAGCTTGCGCTAACCCTTCAGGTTTAGGCTGTTCGATATAACTAAACTTCAATCCCCACTGACTACCATCTTTCAATAACTCTTGAAACAGCGGTAGATCGTTAGGTGTAGAAATAATCAATATTTCTCTAATCCCCGCTAGCATTAGTATGGATAAGGGATAGTAAATCATTGGTTTGTCGTAAACAGACATTAACTGCTTACTAACAACACGAGTTAAAGGATAAAGTCGAGTTCCAGAGCCACCAGCTAAAATAATGCCTTTCATTTGATATACCTCAGTTGATGATGTAAAACGACTAGTTTTACGTTAATTTCCGCTGGAATGAAGTTGATAATAACTAGGATCTACCGTAGCGACAGAGAGACTTTCATGATGAAAAACCTTTCTAGTAATAAAAACATAGCTGTTAAAAATTCCTAGTTTTTGGTCGGAGTAATTAGAAAAATCCACTCTTGTCTCAAATCCGAGCGAGTGTAAGAAATGAAAAAGATCGATTCCAAAAGTTCTATAGGCTAAAATCTTGCCGCGAATTTTATCTCCATGATATTCGGGAGGCAAAAGATATACGTCCTCATCCGTAGAAGTGTCAACGCGAACAAGAGTCGGTCTATCAAAATAACAAGGAACAGTAAAAATATGATAACCTCCTGTTTTCAAAACTCGATTGACTTCAGAAAATCCTCTTTGATAATCTCTTACATGTTCAAATACATCTTCTGTGATGACAAGATCGAAAGTTTCATTATCAAAAGTTAATTTTTCTAAATTTTGACAGAATACTCTTTCATGAATTTCCGTTCCTGTTTTGATATTAGGTGAGAAAATTGAGGATGTGTATGAGTCATAATTACTTAATACTTTATAAAAAGCATCGTTCGTGTCAGTACTATAAATTTTTAAGCTTTGTTTTTTTGGAATACAAGAAATAGAAGGGGTATTTTGAATAACTTCACTAAGAATGATTTTGGCAACGTGTCTTTTTCTAGACGAGCTACGACAAAACATGCAGTACATATTATTGCGTGCCAGATCCACATCTAAGCAGACGAATAACGATATTTTTCCACATACATTACATCTCCCCAACTTGTGAAAAGCAAAATTTTTTACTGCACTTTTAGCAACATTTAAGGCTCGCACGATCGCATCTCCAGCAATAGTTTTAACTCCCTTATTCTAAATTTTCAAAACCTAAGTTTCAATGGAGAAAAAATCAGAAAAAATCAGTTAGTTGTGACTTTGATTCAGTAATTTATTAATTACTCGATCGAGTTGAGAAACATACTCTTTAGCATTTGACTGGACTAAATGAATTCCATCACTCGTTATCCATTTACCAGCGGGTAATTCTGGTAACCACTCAAAAGAGTTTTTCGGAAAAAGCGATTTTAGTAATTCTCTAATTTGCCTTTGTTTTGTAGTATTATCAACAACTGGTTCGCCAGGTATATCAAATAAAATAACTCGAACAGCTTCTTTTTGAATATCTGCAATTTGATTTTTGATAAACTCAGCTTCTTTTACTATCAACTGTTTTTGTTGAGTATCTAGTTCAATATTACGATCCTCAACCAACTGTTCTATCATTTTTTTACGAAAATCTGAATTAATAACTTGTTTTTCATCTTGGCGTTCAACGTCTTTTGCATTTCTTTGTTTATACTCATTTTCTAAATACTGCATTAAAACGCTAGTAGGACGATATTCTTGCCTAAACATCGGAAAATGAATTTTCATAAATGATGTTAAAGGATGAAATAAAGGATTGACTAACTTAGTATCTAATTTTCGCCCGATAGTATCATTTAATTCAACTAATAACAAACGCGGTTTTATGTCTTTTCTTCTAACAATCTCTAAGCCAGTTTGGGTAGAACCTCCAGACATACCTAAATTAGTTACTCGATTGCTGAAATATTTAATAGGAAGATTATTTGCTAATGAACTTCCTACTAAAACAATAGGTGTTGAGCTTCGATCGTAAATATATTTTTCTGCTTTAATAATATTAGCTTGCCATTGATTGATTCCTTCACTAGAAGGTAAAAAACCATAGAATATAGAACTTTGATATAAAATAAGGCAAGCTATACAAACTAATAACGGACGAATTACTAAACTTAAGTTAGAAATAAAAAACATGCGATCGCTCCTAAAACTGAAAGTATATAAATGTATCAGTGCTGCCAGCATCGAGAAGAGTCAGTGCTAGTAGTATTCCTAAAACTAAATCCATACCACTTTTTAATGAAATATTTTTTAGTAGTTTATGATTAGAAAAATATTTATAAGTTAAGAAATAAAATGAGTGCGAGATAATAACTGGTAAAGCAAATAAAGTAGTAGGAACGATGAGGTCGAGAGACAACCTTTGATGAATATTTCTAGTTAAAGTAATGAAAAAATCTATTGCAGCATCAAAATTAACTAATTTGAAGAATATCCAACCTATTGAAACAAAGCTAAAGATCAGAAACCAACGAATTAAATCTAATAAGAATTGCTGCCAAAAAGAATTTGACCGAGCTTGTATTTCTTTTGATGTTTGGTTGACACCTAGTAATCTTTCTACAGCTAATCCGCAACCGTGGAAAATACCCCATACTGCATAGTTCCATGTTGCTCCATGCCACAGTCCGCCTAGTGTCATAACGACTATCAAGTTGATATAGGTTCTAATTTTACCTTTTCTATTCCCTCCCAAAGGAAAGTATAAATAGTCTCTTAGCCATGTTGATAATGAAATGTGCCAGCGTCTCCAAAATTCTGACAGCGAGAGAGATACATAAGGAAAATTAAAGTTTTGTGGTAGTCTATAACCTAGAGCCGCAGCTAGACCTATGGCTATTAATGAGTAACCAGCAAAATCTGCAAATATCTGTATTGAGTAGCCAACTAATAGAACTATATTTGTCATAGTTCCTAAGCTTTGATAGTAAGGAAAGCTAATCCAGTACGTGTAATCCTTTAAATTGTCAGCTATTACCATTTTTAAATAATAGCCAATTATCAGCGATCGCAAAACATCGTACCAAGGTATATTCTTCAAAAATTTTGGTTGAATTTGAGCATAAAAGTCACTTGCTCTTGAAATAGGTCCTGAAATTAAGCTGGGAAAGAAAGTCATAAACAATGACGTGCTAAGAAGATGATGCCTGAAACTGATTTTTTTGCTATAACTTCCTCTTAAAACGAAACTTTGTTCTCTAGTAAGATCGACTAGTAAACCAATAGATAAAAATGTGTAAAAAGATAAACCAATAGGTACTGGTAGATCGGATAGCAAGGTGATAATGCTATCGGTCAAAACATTTGATATATGAAAAGTAGTAGTAATAAAATTAGTTATAAGTATGCCGTATTTAAAAAAACCTAAAATAAGCAAGTTTCCTACTATGCCTAAAGTCATCCAAAGGCGTTTTTTGCGTTTGTTCAATAAGTTGATTATTTGAAAACTAGCAATCGCGTTAATGCTAATTGATAGCGCTAGCAATCCAGTAAGCCATGAGGAGTTCCATCCGTAGAAAATGAAACTTCCAGCAATGATGATTATGGGTTGCTGTTTTTGAAAAAACGGCAAGTAATAAATTATAGAAGTAATTAAAAAGAAAATAGCAAATTCTGGGCTTGTAAATAACATGGCTTGTTATTTTTTGACTAAGGTTTGAATAGTTTAGTAACTAGTAATTAGGTGTTGAAGATCGTCAGTCGTGAAAAATTTGATCCACAGCTTGATGCTAATCGGAACTGATAATATTGGTCTATTGGCGATCGCTAAATGATTCGTGCAAGCTTTCAGCGGGGCGATCGCTCGTTAATGGTTCATTCTCAAACTTAGTTTTCTTGAATAGGTCTGAGAACAATACCTTCAAAAAAAGTGGTATAGAGTTTATCTGGAGTCGTCCGTCCTGCGGTCAACTCAAGGCGAAAAGTATGCTGACCTTGAGATAACTCTACAACACCAAGTTCTTGATAAAGTTCTGGACCACCCGTAGCTGCCATCTCCTCTGGTTTGACCAATTCATTCTTAGTTTGTGTCTGCCGATTGACACGCCAATAGCTTTTAAGTGGAGCTGTAACTTGTGTCTTCTGACCTCCATCAATACTCCATGCAAACGGTGATGTCCAACGATACTTCTCAAGTAGGGAGTTTGTGGTTATGCCCGTAAACAGTAATTGGTAACGTCCAGGCTTAGGCACGTTAATCGGGATCTCGACTGAGTATCCTTCTGGACTGGGTTCGCTGCTTGCAAATATTTGCAGAAAAGGTTGCCAGAAGTCACTCGCAGGTGGAGGATTGTGCTTTCCAGGTTGAGCCAACATCCATTCCTTTGTCCATTTACCTGTTTTGGCTAAAAATACGTACTGTAAAGGATCGGATTTCTCTCGCGGTAGGCTGTACTTGGCTATTTTAATTTTACTTGCATCTCGGATGAAAGTCGTTTGGTCGATTGGTAGAGTGACCTCACCATTCTTAAGCTTTAGGGGTTTGCTGCGACCCATGGCATCAATAAGCTGAGGAGTTTTATCTGGTAAAGGTGTTACTGCATATGTGACACTTCCACCACTCAAACCAGCTTGTAAGACTTTCCATGTTGCGATCGCCTCGTTGCCTTTTTGAAAGACGTAAATTTGCGCGGATGGGCGATCTATGCTTTCCACTACCTGCGCATTACCGATAATATGCGCCGCTACTGAGTAAGTAATTCCATCTGGGAGCGGCGTTAAGTCGCGATCTACAAGTGCAGCAAAGCTATCGTAATTCGTGCCAAATCGTTTGTGGAAGAAATGAAATTGCCGTGCATATCCTTCCTTCATCCCTCTAAGACTAACTAAAGTTGGATCTTCCGTTCCCCAGATGGGACGTTCCGCTGGCACGCCGTGTTTTGAGAGTAAGGCTTTATAAGGGGCTAAGTCATTAGTGTGAAAAGAAAAGACATCGATGAGAGGAGCTACGCCTTGCTTTAGCACTCGATCTAGAAAGGACACGCCATGACTAGTAAAACCAGATGCAACAATTTGAGCTTTCGGGTTAGCAGATTTCACTGCTCTGGCAGTTTGCCGGATCAGTTCGGCAAATTCCTCTGGTGTTCCTAACCAAAAGTTATTAGCATCTGGTTCGTTCCAGATTTCCCAAAATTGAATTTCTTGCTTAAACTCCCGCGCAGTTTTCTCCACAAGTTGATTCCATAACTGATAGTCTCTCGGCTTTACACGCGCCCATACTGCTGCACCTTCGCCTGTTTCTTGGGTTTCCTGTGGACGAGAAGACAATTCGCGAGGCATTTCTGCAAACTCGCCCATAACGCTAATCCCTTCCCGATGCAGAGCCTGAGCTATTCCTTTCCACTTGCTAAAACTAACTGAAACCTGCGAATCATTTTTGTTGGCACTAAGCAAGGGACACAAAGTATGCAGTTTCAGAAAATCAGCTTTTGCAACGATTTTTTGAAAAAAGTTGTCAGACTCTGTTTTATCTGTTGGCTGAAGTTGATTTGAAGAGGCAGAGATTTTTAAATCCCGCGCTTGAGCTGAGGTCGGCTTAACTTGTAGATTTTCATAAGACCAATGCCAAAAGTTGAGGCGACTCCAAGCAGCACCCAGTAGTCGGTGGCTGCGAGCTAAAGCGGCTGCTTTAGCAGGATCGTTTTCTCCATCATAAGGAATTGTAAACAAACCCCAGCGAGAGTCAGGGTTAACTGGACTAGGATCGAACACCACCCCAACTCTGGTTTTAGCCTCAACTTTTGACTGCCCTGCGCGGGCTGAAACTGTCAAGTAATACAATCCACGACTAGGTAGTTGAAGATGCAACGGAATCCCTTTAAGTGGATCGACCTGAGATCGTAATGGAATCTTAGCATTGCTAGTCCAAGAACCATTATGCTCCCGGATCTTATACTCTACAACGTCAGGCTTATTTCCTGAAACTTGAATCATTAAGTCAACTGGCTGAGACTCAATAAATAAGTTACCAGGTTGTTTTGAACTCACCCTAACTTGAAAAGCATCAGACGTACTAACAGCATCATTAAAAGTAGAAAGAACCACTGTTGCTGTACATGCGATCGCCAGGACAACATGGAAAAGGACGGCTCTTTTGGCAGAAGGTTTAAGCAATCTCATCTGTCTATAGGTGAAACTAGATGGAACCTAAGTTGGAAAATCTCTTGGAATACGATGTATTCTTCCAAGTCATCTGAGAATCTAGCAGCCTGTGTGTTCTTACTGTCTCACGACTGAATTCTAGAAAATTCCTCTACCTGCTAAATTAGGGTTAGTTGTAAAACCCCGCTCTAGATTGTCCTGGGAAGTCCCGTCATATACAGTGTACCTACTGTTACACTCCTTAGACTCATTAATTATGGCTCCAATAACGTTCAGCTTACTTAAGGCTTCTAAAGATTGATTGAGGTCAAATCGAGTCACGCGATTGAGGCGTTCGACTACCACAGTACCACTACAGAGTGATGCAACAATGCTGGCATCCGCCAATCCCAATATAGGAGGAGCATCTACGAGTACCAAATCGTAAGATTGTTCAAAAGACTCGATTAGATGCTTCATGCGATGAGAGCTTAATAGCTTAACTATATCTGTTGGTGTTGGTCCTGCCGTCAAAACATCCAGTGAAGGTTGCACAGATTGAATGCAATCCCGCTCCCGTACATCTGCTTCTTCAGTCAATAGTGTAGATAACCCTCGATCGTTAGATAGATTCAGTAGTTTGTGAATATTGGAGCGTCGTAGATCCGCATCAATTAGGAGAACTCGCCGTTGTAAACGGGCTACACTCAGTGCCATACCCGCAGCCAGTGTTGACTTACCCTCACCAGTCAGTGCTGAAGTTAGTAACAAAGACTTGAAGGATAGGGGCGAGCCTAAGATTTGAATGTTTTGATATATCAGATCCATCGACTCGCGGAAAGGAAACCAGTTTAATGCTTGTATTCGTTGAGAGGTTAAACTTTGCTGTTTGAAGAAAGGTAGAGCGATCGACGGCTTCTTAAGCTCAAAGTTTGGTAATTTTGGTGTAATACCTAATACAGGTAGGGAACTCAGTTTCTGTAGTTCGTCGCAAGAGTGAATTGTATCATCGAGTGCTTCAAGAAGAAAGGCAGCTCCAATACCCAAAACTAAACCAAATACTGCCCCTGATACCAAAAGCATTATTCTGCCAGTTCCCATGTATACGCCAGGTTCGGGATCTCGGATGATTTGCCAGTTAAATCCGCCCTGCGCAATTTTAATCCCCAAATTTTGTTGCGTCTGGAGAAGTTGCTCCAGGGTTTTTCGATTGATCGCAATTTCTGGCATGAGACGGTTGTACTCTGCTAATAGTTGTGGGTATTTAAGCAGAGTAGAGCGCAGTTGCTGTTCCGATTTAGCAAGGCTTTGGTCGCGGGCACTCAAACCAAACCAAACTACCTGTGCATCAACCAAGGCATCAACTAGCTTCCGGTCAGAATCGCCAAGCTGTAGTTGTTTGGGCAGAGATTTTTCTGTGGTACTTAGTTGGGCAGGTAATCGATCCGCAGAGCGCCCTGCTTCCGTACGTAATAGACCAATTAGGTTTTGACGCTGCTTGAGTAAATCTTGAACTTTGGGGTAATCGTCTCTGTATTGCACCCGCAGCTTTTCTAAAGTGACATCTAGTGCTTGAATTTCATCCAGTAATGACTGATAACGAGGAGATTGGCTGAGACGAGAGGCAATGAGTGCTTGTTGTGGCGATCGACTTATTTGCTGCTGTAGCTTATTGTAGCGAGCTTGTTGATCCTGAAACTGGGCGCGAATTGTTCGTCGCTCGCTCTCGACAGCCGCCAGTGCATCCAACAAATTTTTTGCCTGTACTTCTGGGTCGAGTAGTTTATTTTGCTTGCGAAAATTTTCTAGGTTCGCCTCAGCCTGTGACACATCTTTTCGGATTTTGGGCAATTGCTCGTTAACAAAAGCAAGTCCATTGGTTAGGCGTAATTTTTGCTGTTCTAAATTATAAATTTGATAGACATTTTGTAGTGCTTGAAGAACTTTTTGACTCTTAATAGGGTCTCCTGCTACAAAAGTTACTTCAAAAACTTGACTGAGTGTTTGCAAAGTTTTTGTTCCGCTTTCTACTTGAGTTACTTTTAGCGGTGATTGTTTAACTTTCGCTGGTTTGCCGTTGATCTCTTCTACTGTAATATTAGGGTACTCAGGACGAAGTAGTTCCACAGCCCTCTCTACGAGCTTTGGACTTGTCATCACGCTAAGTTGCGCCGTGTAGTCAACTTTAAGATTTGAGTCAGTAAAATCACTCTCCTCTACTCCTCCTTGTGCATTACTGTTTTGTCCCTGGTAAAGATTAGAGCTGACTAGCAACTGCATAGAACTCTGATATGTCGGCTTTGCCATCAGTGCCAGAAAGCTTGAGGCGGACAGAGGAATGCAGAAAAGACTTAAGATCAAAAGGCGGCGACGCAGTAAAACTGTAAATAGTTGCCGAAGATCGGTTGCATTGGCTCTATTCTCTACTCTATGCTCTACGGACAGTCGCTCGTTATCTAGACTAGTATCAGCCATCACTAATTCCTTCAGTGTTAAATGTTTTAACAGATGCTTTCAAGTACGTGGTTGGAGTGAGGTGCAGAGAGAACGAATTATCGTTAAGTTGAAAGCAGTGCGAAAAAGAAGATTTTGTCTCACTGCGCCGATAAGATTGGTTTGCTGACATTAAAATGATAGTTGCAAGAATTGGCGATCGCAATAGCGTATTTCGGAAGCTAAAAATACTAAAAATCGCGATCGGGCAACTTCATTATTTCTGTTAAAGACTAACTTATCTTATCTAAGGTAGCTAAAATGTATTCGGAATATTTTCTTGAAAACCTCATACTGCAACAGAAGTCAGCTAGTCAGATATGCATGACTCAAACAACTATGACTTACCTGAATGTTACTATCCTTTTTAACTTACTTTAAATAATAGCAAACAATAGCAAAATAAAAAAGTTAATTTGTAAAAATAAATGTATTGTTAATCGAGCTTGACTGGATTAGTGTATTAGCAGGTCGAGCCTCGAAACTTCATCGTTAGTATTAATTGATTTGTACATCAATCTATCTAATTGTTTTGTTATCTCAAACAAATAATATATTTATGTCCGCCTCGGGTTAGAGACATATATCTTCTATAGCAATCCTATTTGATTCATGAACGTGGAGCAGGCTTCTAGCCTGCCGCAGGCTAGAAGCCTACTTTACAAATCATTTAGAACTACTATAGATAGATTAATTTTTTATGCCACTTATTATGCATCATAGTATACATATAAGTCATACCCCTACTAACTCCGCACGACACCAGCTTGCAAAAGAGCTAATGCCCTGTTCCAAACTCACAGTTGGATCGAATCCTAAAGTACTTAATTTTGTTGTATCTGCTTTCCAATAAAGCGGTACACCTGTGGGTACAACTCCGTCAAACTCCGGATTACAGTCGTAGCACAGTGTATCTAGAACTAGACTTACTAACTCTGCAATAGTCACCTCACGACCGCTACCAATATTATAAACTTCACCCTGCATAGAGCCAGTAGTGGCAATAACAAATAAAGCCGCAGCGATATCAATAGCATGAATAAAATCACGGCTTTCTCGACCCGTTCCTTGTAACGTTGGCGACCTTTGCGTAATGATTTTTTGAAAAATATCCCAGACTACCTGTCGTCGTAAACCAGGACCGTAAGCTGAAAAAATTCTAGCGCTAGCAGTTGGTAAACCATAAACATTGGTAAACTCTAAACACAATTGTTCGCACTGCCATTTATGAAATCCATATGGTGAAACTGGCAGAGGAGAATGAGATTCACTCACAGGTAGTGACTGCGGATTTCCATAAACTGCTGCACTCGATAAAAAGATAAACCGACAATCTGGAGCATTAAGACGCAAAGTATTAAGTAGCTCAAATGTCACTCCTGTATTAGCGTAGAAGTCTTTAGCTGGATCTGTAACAGATAAATTAACGGAGGCGCTACCAGCACAATGAATGCAAACTTGAGGCGAGTGTTTTTGTAACAAATCGCCTAATGCCATATCTGGCAGATGAATTTGGTAATAGGCTGATAAGTTGAGTAGGGAAGCATGTTTAACAGAAGAAGTATCGATACCGATAACAGTCCAACCTTGCCTTAAAAAGTAACGGGAGACGTATCGACCAATGAAGCCGGCAGCGCCTGTTACTAAAACCGATCTCGATTGAGTAACCATTGGTTGATAACAACCTCAATTAGATAAAAAAAATAATGACTTCGACAGGTCATTTTCTGACTACTTTAGTTATGGGAAGAAATCATTTCATGCCGAATCGTGGCAATATCCTCGATCGCATACGTACCACTACAGTTAGGTGAAGTTTGACCTATAGCTCTTAAGTCGGCTTCTACCATTAAGGCTACTAATTGCTCAAATGTTATTAAAGGTTTCCAGCCCAGTTGTTGTTGTGCCTTGGTAGAATCTCCAATCAACAAGTCTACTTCCGCTGGTCTGAGGTAGCGATCGTCAAATTCCACATAACGCTGCCAATCCAGATTGACATAACTAAAAGCGAGATCGAGGAACTCCTTCACCGAGTGGGTTTCACCGGTTGCAATGACGTAATCATCTGCATGTGGATGCTGTAACATCATCCACATGGCTCTGACGTAATCCTTGGCATAGCCCCAATCTCTTTTAGCATCTAGATTGCCCAAGTAGAGAACTTTTTGCTTACCAGCGACAATCCGAGCGATCGCGCGTGTAATCTTGCGAGTGACGAAAGTTTCTCCTCGTCGCGGGCTTTCATGGTTAAACAATATGCCGTTACAAGCAAATAGCCCATATGATTCGCGATAGTTGATTGTTTGCCAGTGGGCGTAAACTTTAGCACAGGCATAGGGGCTACGTGGATAAAATGGTGTGGTTTCCTTTTGCGGTACTTCCTGCACAAAACCAAACATTTCTGAAGATCCTGCCTGGTAGAACCGTACCTGAATTCCAGTTCTATGCTGGTAGTCGCGAATCGCTTCCAACAAGCGTAGCGTTCCCATTCCCACCGAATCTACAGTATATTCTGGCGAGTCAAAACTCACCCGCACGTGGGATTGAGAGCCTAAATTATAAATTTCTATTGGTTGAACTTCTTCTAAAATGCGACGTAATGTAGTGCCATCAGTTAAGTCTCCATAGTGCAAAAATAACTGCGCTCCCTTCTGGTGCGGATCTTCGTAGATGTGATCGATTCGGTCAGTATTAAATGTAGAGGTTCTACGAATAATACCATGCACTTCATAGCCCTGCTCTAGCAAAAACTCACTGAGGTAAGAGCCATCTTGTCCTGTGATGCCAGTAATTAACGCGCGCTTTTGTTTTTGCATCCTCAGTACCTTTTATATCTTTAATCTAAATCTGTAAGTTATTACGTTAGTCGAGTTAATTTCTAGCAACTGAAGCAGTAGAAAGTAACTGCTCCCTGAGCTGAGCCTCATCATAAGGTTGTTTTCTAGCTCTGCACTGTCTAACCATACGCCTCAGAGCCTTTTCTGCCTGTTTGAGCTGTTGTGTAGTATGTTCTTCTGGACGAGATTTTTCAGATAATTTAGCAAATTCATCTGCCCATGGGGTGAAAACTAACCATGATACAAACCATGATATCGGTAGTACTTCTTCTATTGCTAGCGAGGTGCTATCTTCACTCGCGTGCGTTGCTAATACGCACAACATTGCAACCTTGAGGAGTAGGTCGTTAGAGCGAGGTTGTGATAAAAAATCTAAAACTTCTGAACAAATAGCTAAGTGTAGTTCGATATTAAGTTTACTAACACGCCTAGCAACTTTTAAAAAATGATTTTTTTGCTCTTTTGCATCAGGAGAAGGATTTAGTAAAGTGGCTCTGTCAAGAACGCTTGGAGATCTCTCCACAAGCAGTTTAGCAGTTTTGAGAATCTGTTGTTTATTTTCCTTAACGTATCGCTTAAAGAGTTTTAGCCTTGGCGACCAATGTTTGGGAAAACCCTCTTTTTGTAAAAGATTTTTATACATATTAAACGAAGGACTATAAGCACCAAAGACCTCCCAAAACCACATATTTAAGAGCTTTTCTCGTTGACCCCTGGCGATCGAAGCACGATGCTCGATCTCTGTTTTATCGTAACGACTGACGCGCAAATGGCATAATTGAGCTGTGGCTGGATCGATCGCTTTTCTATGAACAAATGCAGCACTTATGTTAACGATTTTTCCATTCTGGAGTTGTCGTTGATAAGTATTTCGGAGGATAACAGGTTCCTGACATTCTGGGCAATGAAGACCTAATAATAAAAAATCATCATAACTACATTCTTCTGCTGCCACTAATTGACCACCATACCGGATTGAGCTTGCAAGTTTCATAAAGATTATCCTTTCTTTTTTTAGGTCGGTAAGTTATTCTTCTTTCATTCAGTACTAACAAACTGACGTTAGGATAAAAGGTTTAGGCTACAAGCGGGAAAAAGCAAGAACTATACTGAATGCTTCAAGACTAAACGTTTACTAAAAGCTTTTTAATAATTTTTTTAGTAAGCCTAAAATTAAGCTTTGAGTCTACCGTGCTAGCAACTTTATAGATCTTGTATTGGCGTTCCCAAGATGTTTTCTCATTCTTGGAAAACATGATTTTCAACCATCGATGAATTCTCGTTTCGCAGACTTGCTCGACAACCTCTTTCGGGCAGTCTATATTAGCTAAAATATAACGTACAATCTGATAGCTTTCCTCTGCAAAGACCCCATTTCTACTAGCTTCATATCTTACTGTTTCTGAATGGGCGCGGTAATAGTTAAGCGTTTCTGCTATGAAAGCGATATCAGAAACTAGAAGCATTTTTACCCACAGCAACCAATCTCCACAGAGCCGCAAAGATTCGTCTGCGTATCCTACTTTTTCGTATATACTACGCCTGATCAAAACTGCACTAGCGTTATGAATTATGTTTTCAAAAATTAGGTATTTACTACATTCATCTATTCCATTATTTACAAAATCTTTCTCCCATCGTTCCTTGTCGGGGAAATAGAGTAAATCCTTACTATTAAATATAGAGCGATCGCGCTCATCAATAAACCATGACAAGCAATAGGCTAACCCAACTGTAGGATTATTATCTAGCTTGTCAACCAGCTCTGCAAGCAGTCGTTTATCTGCGTAATCGTCTGACTCGGCAATCCAAATATACTCTCCCTGTGCTAAACGAATTCCTTTATTCCATTGTTTAAATGGAGAGCCACTATTCGTTTGATTGTAAATTGCTCGAATCCTAGAGTTGTTAGCAAATTTTGCAAATACCTCATTACTATTATCTGTAGAAGCATCATCTAAATAAATAATTTCAAAATCTTGATAAGTTTGATCTAAGACACTTTGGATGCGTTGTTCGAGAAACTGAGCATGATTATAATTTGGAATAATAACGCTTACTTTAGGCATGTTTCTCTTAATAAGGAGGTTGTAAAGTCAGTTTTCCTATCTCTCAGTGCCATTCGAGTAGCTTCTAAATAAGCATGTCCCCATTTTTGACAAGGTTCAAGATGATTACCCTCAGCCCACTCATTCCAAGCATTGATAAAAACAATTTTCTCGGTAGAGTAGTTATTGACTAAAGTTTTGTCAACAATCGTTCTTAACCAAGACTCGTAAACTTGAGGTGTAGAATTTTGAAAAATTATTGCACCAGCTTGACGGCGTGCAGTATTGTCCCATGATGGTGTAACGCAGGAAAATCGCTGATAGCTTGGATTTGGCTTCGCAAGCATATGTTGAACAACAGTAGAGTAATCATATATGTTGTGAGTTCCATAAGCTTGATGGGCTAGTCCTAACTTTCTAGCTAGATGCCAAAACCTACCTTTTTGCAGAGGTAAACCTAGTTGAGTCCAGTCTGGTTGAAACTCCACAGATGCATCAAAGCCAATCAATCCTGGATTTTCTTGTTCGCTAGCAAAACTTTCGACTCTACAGAGGAAAATTTCTCCAACACCAAGTCTTTTTGCCTCCTCACGCCAAACTTTTACGGTTTGCTTCGGATTTGGTAATTTAGTAGCTCGATACACTAAAAATAAAGGCTTACCATCAACTTTGATATATCGAGGATCTGAGAATGCCTTAGCAAGCCACTGCATGTGTAGCCTATCGTCTTCCTCGCTGTAAACTTGCTTGAATAGCAAATTCTGCTCTTTACCATCCCATCTTCTCGTCCAATTTTCGTTCGCCCAACAAAGGCAAAAAGGAAAATCTGGTTTTCCAGAATTTAGAACATCATTGAAAGGGCGTTCTAATAAACGCTTGCCATTGAACCAGTAGTGATAATAACAAAAGCCATAAATTCCATACTCTTTAGCTAAGTCTGCTTGAGCCTGACGAGTCTCAGATAGACGCAAATCATAAAAGCCCAAATCGGCAGGCAAATGAGGCTGATAATGCTCTGAGAATAAAGGTTTAGCTTTAGTGACGTTAGTCCACTCAGTAAATCCCTTACCCCACCATTCATCATTTTCTGGGATAGGGTGATACTGAGGAAGGTAAAAAGCAATTAGGCGAGCTTGCATATCACAGCTAAAAATAATAAATTTTGTTAAATCAATACTATTTGTTCAAATTGTCAGAACAATTAGTTGGAGCTAAACCAGTAAGTAAGCTGTTTTGGATGAATTCAACAGAGTATGGTGAAAATTGAGTTTGAAAAACTTAATTAATAACATTTTTTATGACGCTAGCCTTCTAGGTTCCATGAGCTAGATGCACTGACTTCATTACTATCGCAAATCCGATTGAATTCAAGATTTTACAATAACTCGTAAGTCTTCTACAGATGCGCAATTTATTTGAATTTGCCGAGCATCATGAATAACATAAAGCATTCGCTATGTTTGCCTTCTTCATTGGCAAAAAAATAAAGAGTGCTGTTTGAGTAAACACATTCTATTATTTCCCTCTCTATAAAGGTTGTCGATACAGGAAAGTTCAGGAACGGTTCCAGAGTTTATAAAATTTTATTGCCTGTAGCAGAAAGAACAATTATCTATAACTTTAGAGAGAGCATTCACTATGAACTGAGAAGTTTAAGTATAACTAGTTTTCTATTTCAGAATTATTGAATTCTAGATTCCATAGTAATCGCACCTCCTTGCAAATCCCAATATTCTTTTTTAATTGTTTATGTACCTTCGCGCTCCCTCACAAAAAAGATACGTACTTGAACAAAAACCGCAGTTCTCTATTTGAGCCAATATTAGTAATTTAGCGATCGCAACAACAACAATGTAATAAATAGTTTTTATTCTATGAACTTACTATTCACTTGATAATACTATTATCCGACTACTATAAGATACCTGAACTTTCCCCACTGGACAGTAGTTAATAGACTCCGCATATTTAAAATTAGTAGTTTGTTTATATGAAGAGCTGTTCCTTAAATAAAATCCATACTTCAATGCAACATCAATAGCTCTGGCATTTTTTAATTCTGAGAGAAGGAGAATACTATGGCTTCAACTCAGCTATCTTCTGAATTGCAAGAACTATCATCTACTACTGAGATAGTTACTTTTAACTATGCTGAACTAGACAGTGAAACGCGAGCCGCTATTCAGCAAAATACCACTGAGATCAAAAGTTTAATGCGTCGTACCTCTCAAGATATTATTCATATCGGACAAAAGTTGAGAGCAGTTAAGCAACAGCTAGAACATGGACGTTTCCGAAAGTGGCTAAAAGCTGAATTTGATTGGAGTGTCTCTGCTTCAACCAAATTCATCCAAGTCAGCGAACAGTTTAAATGTGTAAATTTTACCCATTTAAATATTGCTAATTCTGCCCTCTATCTTCTGGCTGCTCCTTCTACGCCTGAAGTAGCTCGTCAAGAGGCTCTCCGTCGCGCTAGTTCAGGAGAGACAATAACTTACTCTAAAGCTAAGGTAATTACTCAAAAATATAAAAAAGTAATCCAACCTGAACCCGAATCAACTACAATTGACATTGAAGCTAAAACTTTAGAAAAAGATCGGTCTTCAGCAGTAAGTTTTTCACAGCAACCTACTTCTGTTTCTATCGTACCTACATCTAATTTACTAATAGATGAGCAAGAACTACAGTCTGAAAGCCATACCTCAGAACCAATCATGTATGGTCAATCGCTGTTTCAAAACTCGAATGAAAATCATTTGAGTTACACCGTAGCTAATGCTAACCTCTCTACAATCTCATTATTAGCTAATAATAATACTGACGTGCTTTGTCAGATTTTTATTAATCATATAGAGCGTCTGACTGACGCTCAAATTCTTTCTGTTTGGTATGCGATCGCCGAGCGCGTTCCTTCAGAGCTTCGGATGTTAAACAATTAGCCTGATATTGAATTGAACCACTTGGTCTAAAATGTTAGGTAGTAGCTATTTCTATGAGCTACTGCATATTTAGTTTGAAAAAATAGGTTTTGCTTTTATCGTTTACAATGTTTTTTTAATTAGCTCTTTAAATTTAAACTCAAACAAAATAAATCCAATATTTTATTAACCTATATTACTTTTAAACAAGCCGTGAATTTAACAATATATTTACTGTGGCAATCCTATTTGATTCATGAACGTGGAGCAGGCTTCCAGCCTGCCGCAGGCTAGAAGCATACTTTATAAATCATTTAGAACTGCTATAGTTATTCAACTTATATTTCTAGTGTAAATGAAATTACTATCTCGTGTACGCATAGTAATTTCATTTGAGTTAAAGGTGATAAATGTTGAAATATAATAACCGATCGCAAAAGACAAGGATGACAACGAGTATTTTCCTTCAAAGTAAAGTACTCCTTGTCATCAACACATATCCTTATTCAACTATACTCTTTTATGCTTGAAAAGCACTGTGAACAAGATCGAAACATTCCACCTATTTACTGTCCCTATTGTAATCGACGGTTATGGTATATGGGAAAACATAAATTATTTCTGTTTCCTATGAGTAACTCAGGCGATCGACAACAAATTATTGAGAGTAATTCTACCGTGGCAGAATTAGTGTGTGGAGAACATGGTAAGTTTTTTGTAGAACTTCAAGAATAAGATAAGTTCTATTACTTATAGATAGTTTTATAGGCTTCTCAACCAATTGCAAAGTGAATAATATATTGTCAGCGTACTTACCCAATATCAACTATTAAATCTTTCAATTAGATGTTCGTAATTCAAATAGAACCGCCATATATTCATAGCGTTGCTTATCCTTCATAAAATATCAGAACTTTTCCATATCAACAAAGTCTGAGCTTAACAGCTATCATAAGCGTAACGTTTCCCCAAACTTTAAAAATAAAATTTTTCGAGCGTATATATGTATATCAAGTATAGTATAGATAAATCTATCCTGATTAGCGATCGCAATTTTTTAACCTTTAACTGAAAACTCGTTTGATTCACAAGCAACTAAAATGATTGTAGTAGGTTAATAATGAGAATTGGATTTGTTTCTCGATGGAATTTAGCAGATCCAGAGATTCGCCGCCGAGCATTTTCTGGGATTATATGGCATGTTCTTAAAGAATTTGAAGCTCAAGGAGATCGAGTTGAATATATTGGTCCAGTTCAACAGAACTTAATAGCTAAGTCTGTGAACACTGGGATTAAAGTACTTAATCGGTTAAAAGTGTTTAGCCCACATGTCTATGGTAAATACCATCCTGTGATTCTAGAGCAAATGGCGCGGCAGGCAGAGCAGCTAGTTGCCGATCGAAAAATAGATGTTTTGCTCGCTCAAGATTCTACTGTGATGGCTTACTTTCCGCCTAGTATTCCACTTGTCTATTGGCGAGATGCTAACTTTGCTGACATACAAGACGCTTACAAAGTATACTCAAATCTTCATCCCCTCAGCGTTGAGTGGGCTCATAAGCACGAACGTAAGGCGATGAATCGTGCAGACTTAAATATATTCTCCTCTGAATGTTCGTATAAAACTGCGACTTCAACTTACGGTATTCCATCTGCCAAAGTCGCAGTAGTACCGTTTGGTGCAAACCATGATTTTGTAGTGAGTTCAGAAGATACTGAGCGTTATATCACTGGCAGATCGCGCGATTTGTGCCGCTTACTATTTATTGGTATTGAGTGGGAACGCAAAGGTGGTGATACAGCTATTGAGATTTGTCGTATTCTCAATCAGAGGGGCATTCCTACGACGTTGGATATTATCGGTTCAGACTTCGCAGTCGATCCAGCAATCAGTCATAAAGTTCGCATTCACGGACGGGTAGATAAGTTTACCAGTGAAGGCAGTACAAAGTTGCAGCATCTACTCGAACAATCTCACTTTTTGGTTCATCCAGCGCGTGCAGAGGCTTACGGTTGCGTTCTATGTGAAGCTTGTTCATTTGGTATTCCTTGCGTTACGAGTTCCGTGGGTGGTATTCCCACCATTATTAAAAACGGAAAAAATGGTGTGTCTTTTCCAGCAAGCACGCCCGCTTCTACATATGCTACATACATTGAAGAGACTTTTCGCAATTTCGATCTGTATATTCGGCTAGCAAAAGCTACACGCTCAGAATACCAAGAGCGTTTAAATTGGCAGGTTGCAGTAGCCAAAGCTAGAGAACTTATAACTGAGATGCTGGAGAGAAAACAAGATTTGTCTACACCTTCTGAAAAGGTTGAACTGTGTACTGACAATACACTTATCATGCCTGGAGTAGGCTACAAAATTATTAGGAATTGAGATATGGCAAACCTTTCTACCATAAAACATCTATACCAGTCTAATCGGTTGTATCACCCAGCTCGAACATTATATTGGCGATTGCTAAAACAAGAGCGTCTAGTAAAATTTCATCAAGAAGTCACCTTCTACTCTCAGCTATTAGAACCCGACAGCCTATGCTTCGATATCGGTGCAAACATTGGAGAGAAGACAGAAGCACTTTTCAAAGCCGGTATGAGAGTGGTAGCATTTGAACCACAACCTAACTGTATGAAAGAACTTGCGGCACGATGCAGTCGCTATCGTAGCAAATTAGCCAAATGTGAATGCGCCGTTGGTGCAGAACCTGGAATTACTGAATTGTACGTTCATACTCACCACGCTCACTCAAGCCTAGACCAGAATTGGACAGTAAGTGAGGTTGTATCTAGTATTTATGTACCTGTAGTGACTCTCGATCGCGCGATCGCTAAATTTGGCAAACCACGATACTGCAAGATCGATGTTGAGGGATGGGAGTATGAAGTTTTAAAGGGATTAACACAACCAATACCGCTAATTTCATTTGAATACCATCTTCAGCAAGATAATATTGATAAAACCCTTGCCTGTATTGACTACTTGTCGCACCTTGGAGAATTACATATTAACATTACGCCAGCAGAAACGTTACTGTTTACATTTCAAGAATGGTTACCCGTCAAAGAATTTCTTAAGTCTTTTCCTAATAGTTTTCGTTCTCGCCAGGAATACAATTATGGAGATATTTTTGTGAAAATGCAATAGGTATAGGTAAAGACAGAATTAATTCAATAGAAGCTCTGGCTTTAGCGTTCGTTATTTTCTCATTTTGTTCGGCGCGAACAGTGTGTTTTTTTGAACAAAATTTAGCAATCTTTACAACTTAGAGATGAATGTCATTCAAGTCTCTTAGGACTGAACTTTATGGTATCGACATCATTCACTCTCCAGAATAGCATGTAAACAACATCTAAAGCCATCCAATATTGAAAAAAGTTTACTTTCGACTAACTCAAGAAGAGATTAAAACTTAGAGCGAGAAATTGAAAAGCTAATCTAGAATTCTAGCTAATTTATATATAAAACAAGGGGTAAACAGCCGCAGATGACTCGATTAGTTAACCAAAAATTGTCTAAGGTAGTTTACAAGCCCGATAGCCAACTGAGAAATCCGGTTCGGCTATGTCAAGAGATGGCGCGAGATCTACTTGCTTCTCGGGAACTAGCATGGCAGTTAATGGTGCGAGACATTAGCGCTCAATATCGCCAGTCCTTACTTGGAATCTGCTGGGCTGTAATTCCACCTATTATCACAGCTTTGGGCTTCACTTTTGCTAACAATACCAATATCGTAAATATTGGAGCAACAGACATGCCTTATCCAGCTTACGTGATGTTTAGTATGACCCTTTGGCAGACATTCGTAGAAGCACTAACTAGCCCTATTCAAGCAGTTACTAGTGCAAAGCAAATGTTGGTTAAAATTAATTTTCCGCGAGAAGCACTAATTCTAGCTAAACTAGGTCAGATATTTTTTAGTTTTGCTATTAAGTTAATTTTAATTATAACGTTGTTTTTGTGGTATCAGATCCCAGTAAGTTGGACTGCGATCTTAGCGCCAGTAGCATTAATTCACTTAGTCATACTAGGAACATGTTTCGGTTTGCTACTAGCACCTCTAGGAGTTTTATATAACGACATTCTCAAAGGGATTACTTACATTACTGGCTTTTGGCTATTTTTAACGCCAGTAGTTTATCCACTTCCTAACGGAGGAGGATTAGCAACACTTGTACAACTGAATCCAGTCACTCCTTTACTAGTAACGACGCGGGAGTTAACGACAACAGGTGTGGTATCAAATCCATTTGGATTTTGGCTTGTCAGTCTTCTTGCCATCATAGGATTGCTCTTAGGGTGGCTAGTATATCGTTTAGCAATGCCTTTTGTAGTTGAGAGAATAAGTTCTTAAAAGAAATTAAATTTTCGAGAAGCAGAATTTTAAGTACTTAAATCGATCGATCTACCTCTTGCTAAAAACTCATTCTACCAATTAGAAATATTATTTTATGATTAAAGTACTGACACAACGTTCCTTCCCTGTTTCAATACTAAATATTTTCAGCAGACGTAACACATTAAAAGTCACTACCTTGTCGAAAGCCTCACAGTCAAGGCAAGAATCAAACCAATGGCTTAAGTGTCATGCAGCAAATATTGAGGGTTGTGTTCTTTCTATTGGCAGCGATACTGACGAAGATAATGACGGAGGACGGTATCGAGATTATTTCCAGAAATGCTCGTCATATACCACGTCAGAAGCCACTTCTGAGTTCAATGTCGATCTGGTACTTGACGTGCGATCGATGCCGCAAATTCAGAATAACACATTTGATTGCGTGTTCTGCTCTGGTGTACTTGAACATGTTGATGACTATCTTGCTGGTTTAAAGGAGATAACTAGAATTCTCCGCTCGGGAGGTATTTTGTTACTCGGTTTGCCTTTTCGACAAGCAATTCATATGGCTCCAAATGATTACTGGCGTTTCACCGAGCATGGTCTGAGATATCTGCTGCGAGATGATTACGAAATTCTCGAACTCAAGTCAATAGATAATTCTGTGCCTAATTTTCCAGCTGCATACTGGCTAAAAGCGAAGAAGCGATGAGTTAGATATTTGTATATATTTTATCAGACTGTTAGATGCACTTACTTCAGCTTTTTTCTTGATTATAGTTAGTAGGAGGATAACTTTTTAATGACAATTAGTATTGCTAGCCAGGAAACATCAGAACAACAATTGGATAATGAGGTAGTTCTTTCAGTTGAAGGAGTTTCCAAAAAATTTTGCCGAGACTTGAAGCGATCGCTGCTTTATGCAGTACAAGATATTGCTACTGAGTTAGTAGGGATACGACAAAAGAGCGAAAAACTAAGACGTGACGAGTTTTGGGCACTTAAAGATGTTAGCTTTCAGTTACGACGCGGAGAAGCACTAGGCTTAGTAGGACCAAATGGCAGTGGGAAATCCACGCTACTACGAATTATTAGTGGTTTAATTAAGCCAGACAGTGGATTTGTGGAAATCAAGGGTCGAATAGCACCACTGATTGCGCTGGGAGCAGGGTTTAACCCAATACTGACAGGGCGAGAGAATATCTATGCCAATATGTCTATTTTAGGTTTGTCTAAGAAAGAAATCGACGAGCGATTTGAGGCTGTTTTAGATTTTGCAGAGATTGGTGCTGCAATTGATGCTCCAGTGCAGACTTATAGTTCGGGAATGGCTGCAAGATTAGGGTTTGCTTGTGCGATTTACACGGAACCTGACATTCTCCTGATTGACGAAGTGCTGGCAGTAGGAGATATAAAGTTTAGGGCTAAATGTTACCGTAGACTAGCTAAGCTACGCGAACAAGGAACATCTTTCATTCTAGTATCACACAACCCGCATTCAATCTTGTCTATTTGTGACAGAGCTATGTATTTATCCAAAGGTAATTTGATAGCAACAGGTAACACTGATTTAGTCATGAATAGATACGAGCAAGATCTATTTTTGAATGGATTAGAAAAATCTTCAGGATTAATGCTTTTATCAGAGAAAGCTGGGAATTCAGAATCTGATTTATATATCATATACTTATGTTTTAAGGATAAAGAAGAAAATATTCTTGATTATCCTATTACTGGTGAACCTACTTATTTTTGTGTGGGATGTAAAGTATCCAAAAAACTTAATGATTTAAGTTTAGCTATATTAATTACAGAAATGTCTGGAGAAAATGATATTGTATTAAATTTGTCGGCATACATGGATGATTGCCCATTACAAATAGATGATAAAAATACTGAAATTCAACTTCAGATGCCTTATCTAGGTTTAAAACCTGGTGTTTACAGTATGAAGGTTCATATTGCTCAAAACTCCCTTACACTTTTTGATGCGATCGAGTCCTTCAGATTTACAGTGAAAGGGAATAAAAGTATGAATCAGTGTTCATTTTACCAGCCGCGGGCATGGAAAGTTACTAATAAATTAAGTTACACCCAGTTGGTTTAAAAAAATGATGGGAAAAACCTTAAAAAAATTAATCTCTACCCCTTTTAGAAATATGCATAAGCAGCAAGCAAATGATTTTGACTTGCCGCAAGCTACAATATCTAGTTCTCATATTAAACAGTTAATTGCACAAGCTAATGAAGGCTTGTTTACTTTTGATGTTCGTGACAAAGCGGTAGGGTGGAGAATTGCACTTGAAGGTGTTTGGGAAGAATCAGAAACCAACTTTATAAAAACGATTGTTAGAGAAGGTGACTTTGCAATTGATGTAGGAGCAAATCTAGGTTGGTACACAATTACGCTTGCTAACTTAGTAGGTAAAGATGGTTTTATACTTGCTTTTGAGCCTAATCCTAGAAATCATCATCTTTTACTAGAAAATATCCGTCTTAACCAAGTAGAAAATCAAGTTAAAACGTATCAATCTGCTCTTTTAGATTCAAAGTCTACTGTAAGCTTTGAGTTATCCGAATCAAATTTTGGAGACCATAGAGTTAGGTTTCGTCACTTTAACTCTAAAGAAGTAGAAAAGTATAATGAAAGCTCTCGTTCAGTTATAACTGTTGAGGCAATTACCTTAGATGAGATTCTTGCGGATAATCTCGAAAAAAATAAAGTAGTAAGATTGATGAAGCTCGATTGCCAAGGTTCTGAAGTAGCAATTCTGAGAGGAGCGCACAAGACATTAGAAAAAATAGAATATTTAGTTACAGAGTATTGGCCTTATGGTATCCGTAGAGCGGGTTATGAACCTAGTAATTTTATTCAAATCGTCAAAAGTAGTTTCACTAGCTTTGCTGAAGTACCAAAGAGGAATGAAGTATTTTATAGCAATTTCAAGCCTATATCGGAGTTCGATGCCCATATAAAAACAGAATTTGGAGCTGATGAAACAACAAGTACAAAGGTCACTGATTATATATTTAGAAAGTAGCTTAATTATTTGCTAACCCATCAAATTATTTTTTTGTAATAGTTGGATAAATTAGGAAATGATTCATAACTCAAAGCATGATTTTATTAAGTATCTGCCTCATACCATAGCTAAAGGCTTAGTTCCTTATGGAATTTATAATTTTTTAAAAAAAGGCAGAACTTCAAGTTATACCAATCTTCTCAATAGCTATCATAAAAGTCAAAAAATTCCATTTAGTCCTGGTTATCAAGAAGCTAAGCTCGAATTCATTCAATCAACCATCTCCTCGAAAGAACTCTTTAGTTGTTTTGTACATCAAATTTTTTTACCTGAAGGTTTTGGAGCTTTTTTTGATGAAAGAGTAGTAGAGTATCCTTGGATTTTTGCCAACCTTAACTATAATCAAAATTCTAAACTTTTGGATGTTGGTCCTGCTCTTAATTATAAATTTTGTCTAGATCGGTTATTAAGCTCTAATCCAAATCAAGAAATTACAATGTTATCCTTGACTCCTGATGCAAGGTGTTTTTATCATAATAAAGTATCTTATGTATTAGGTGACGTTCGATCGCTTCCTTTTATCAACAATTATTTTGAACAGATAACCTGCATATCAACTATTGAGCATGTAGGTATGAACAATCAGAGGTATGGGGCTACAGTCGAGCATAATCCAGAAGATTATATAGTAGCTCTTTTAGAAATGAAAAGAGTGTTAAAAAACTCAGGTGCATTACTTATTACAGTACCTTTTGGTACTTACGAGGATTTTGGTTGGTTTCAGCAGTTTGATGAAACAATGGTTAATAGAATAGTTGAAGCTTTTGTACCTACAGAACACAGCATTACTTACTATAAATATACAGATAAAGGATGGAATCTATGTAGTTCGGATTTATGTTCATCCATAAGATATAATACACACCGCTCTAACGATCCTTTATTTTATACATCTAATCCTGTGTGTGCAGGTGCAGTTGCTTGCATCAAATTAATAAAATAATAACTGAAATAGCATAGTTTCATAGTTTCATAGTACGAACAAAGTTTTAAACAAATGATTGGAAGGAATACATGTTAACACTCAAAAACTCTATTTCGTATGCTGCTAGAGGAGTAAATACTGAAAGATTAAATGCTATTTTAGAAAATGCTGGGCAATCTGTACTCGATGTAGGATGTGGTAATGGAACCTACGTACTAAAACTTGCAGATCGATACAATATTTTAGGTGTTGACATTCAGCATTTTGAAACCTGGAATGCAATGCCTCATCTTTTTTCCGTTTCAGATGCTTCTGAACTTAAATTTAAAGATAGTAGCTTTGATACAGTTCTTTCTTTTGAAACGTTAGAACATCTACCAGAACCAAAAAAGGCTCTCAGAGAGTACTATAGGATTTGCCGTAAAAATCTGATTCTTACAGTTCCAAATTGCGATGTTACTTCTGGAATGCGTCAAAGCCTCATGACTTATTATCATTGGGTTGATAGAACTCATGTCAACTTTTTTGATATGGATACCATTACTGAAGCAGTTAAAGAAGCAGGCTTTAAAGTTGTAAAACATTACTATATTAATCAGCTTTCCTTACTACCTTTGTTGACTGAAGCGTTCAACTTATCTGGATTATTAGGTAAGCTCGTGCAAAAAATTTTACTAAAAAGACAACAGCGTAAATATTATATTACTTGTCTTGTGGTTGCTGAGAAATAAAAACATAGTATTTTTAGTTTTTTGCATTATACAGTACAAATGTCAGCTATTCAGGTTTTAGAATGAGCAATAAAAGTAAGATGAGATTACTAATCCTTTTTCCTTCACGGCTTCGTGGGGGAGCTGAAGAATACTCTCTTACTATTGCGTCGGCAGCTGTAAGACAAGGATGGGATGTACATGCAGCATTTCCCAAAACTGAAAAAACAGTATCCTTAATTACTGACTTCTCAAAGAGTGGCGTGCAATATCATGAGGCAACCGTTGATGATGTAGAAGCGCAGAAACAGAAAATAACATGGCAATTTTTGTGGTTCCTTAAAACTCTTATCTTATTACTCAAGGTTAAGCCAAATTTTGTTTTGATTAACCTTCCCCTAGCGGATCTCTGCTTAGGTTCTATACTTGCTTGCGCGCTTTTAAAAAAGCCAACAGCTGTACGTTTTGCTCTGATTTTTCCCAACCAGGCATTTACTAATAAAAGATTGAAACTTTACGCATGGGCTCGTGCTAGAAATCAGCAATGGATTGCGATCACAGAATGCGATCGCCAGATTATATGTCAATCATTTAATGTTCCTGAAACAGAAATAGTTCAAATTTATAATGGCGCTAGAACTAATTTACTTTCAAGTCATCGTAACGCCTTAGAAAAAACTGTTGAAATTCGTCGCCAAGTACGTCAAGAGCTAGGACTAGCTGAAACAAGTCAAATTTTACTAACAGTTGCTGACTTAAATCCTCGCAAGGGTCATGGCGATCTTATACCGATAGCACCATATCTAATCAAAGAGTTTCCAAATATTAGGTTCGTGTGGGCTGGAGGAGGTCAATCAAAGAATCTAATCAGTAGATTGCAAGAATATGGAATTGAAGATAAGGTATTGCTGCTAGGTTACAGATCTGATGTGCCAAGGCTTCTGCAAGCAGCAGATCTTTTTATATTTCCGACACATTCTGAAGGCTTTCCCTGGGCTTTATTAGAAGCAATGATCTATAACTTGCCGATCGTATCTTCAAATGCAAGCGGTATTCCAGAAATTGTGAAAAATAACGTTCATGGTTTGTTATGCCATCCAGGTGATAGTTATGGTTTTCTAGAAAACATTCTTTGGGCTCTCAGACATCCCGAACAGATGCAACTGATGGCACAGAATGCTCGATCGCGCGCTCAAGAGTTTTCTGAAGAAAAGATGGTAAAAAGAACCTTAGCTGCCTTGTCCAGATTAAGTCATACATAATTATGCAACATGACTAAATTTGATATAGAAATTATACGCAAGTTCCTTAAGAAAATAGCTTACAAATTTATATTTTTAACGTTTAAAATATTTAAAATACAAACTTACAAATACTTTTATTATATTCGCTACACTGATTTTTTGATCGATAAGTATTTTAGTAAATCTTCAAGTGAATATTACGATCTCGTTTTCGTGATTTTTGAAGAAAGTAAAGGTTGGATACTTGAAGCAATATGTAAAGAGATTGCTACTTACTTTAAAGGAAAATACTGCTTTCACTACTCATCTTCTTCCCTACCTTTATCCAAAGGATATTTTTTCGCTCACTACTCATTCTATGTAGCATGTTTAAAACTAAATCCATGTCTTTGGGGTAGTAAATCGCTTATTTTCTACACTCACCCCAAAGGCATCATCAATAATGAAGAATTTGTTTATGCGATGAACTGTTCCACGAAAGTCATCTCTATGTGTTCGCAATTCGCTAGACAAATGCTTGCCGATGGAGTGAAACCTGAGAAAGTCAGCTTCATTATCGGCGGCGGAGCCGACCCAAAACTTTTCCGATCGCATCAGCGCATGAATGGAGCTATTGGCTTCTGCACTGCATATTATGCTCGTAAAGATCCCGATCGCATCTTCAACATTATTAAAATGTTGCCTCACCGAAAGTTTATTCTTCTAGGTAGAGATTGGGATCGGTATGAAAAGTTTACAGAGCTGACTGCCATGCCTAACTTTTCTTATATCGAAGCGTCTTATGCCGAATACCCTAGCTACTACGCCCAAATGGATGTCTTCGTCTCCACCGCAATCCTAGAAGGTGGTCCTATTCCTCTGATTGAAGCTATGATGTGCAATGTTGTTCCTGTGGCGAGCAAAACTGGATTTGCTCCCGACATTATTCACCACGGCAACAATGGCTTTCTTTTTGAAGTTGATGCATCTGCTGAATCAGTATGCAAGTTAATCGAACAAGCCTATCAGATCGAAACAGATATTAGAAAAACTGTCGAACACTTGACATGGAATAACTTTTCACTTGCAGTTCAGCAACTACTAGAAAAGTAGTATTAATTCTCCGAGCGTTTTTGTAAATACTCGCAAAAGATTGAAGCTATATACAGCGGCAGATGTATCAAAAGCTCGGAAGATACTACTTTATCAACCCTAGGTTGCGTTGAAAGACGGGTTGGCAAGAGAATGGGACTGGATTCAATCTTTAGCAAAAAAAGAAGAATGCGATCGGGAGAGTAAAGCTTTTATCCTTCAGTTGTAAGATTCACGCATCACTCTCGCTACTTTGCAAATTCACGGATAAATTTGTAAGAAATACTCATAGATGATTACGAGACTGCCAAGCAGCGAGAATTGTTGTTTCACGTCTTTTTTCCAGCTTGGAACAGCTTAGCTCAAATTAAAAATTAAGTTTAACAGAAATCTCAAACCCCAGTTTTAGATTCTACCTGGTATAAATAATAAGTTTCACCAGGAGCAATACTCTGGCTAGAGTTGTATATTTCAGTTAGATGAAGCCCTGGTATCTCCTGATTGAGTTTATGACTAAGTATCAGTAAACTTTTTCTGTTATCTTGTTGTATAAGTCTATTTAATTTAGTAGGAGCTACTGCTTGGAAGTCAAGATTTTTTCTTTGATTCCAGTTAATAAAGCTACCATATCTACTGCTCTCAAAGTAATAAATTGGTTGTTTTAATAAAGCAGCAATGGGAGAAACTTCATTGTCCTGGCTACCAATAATTAAGTTATTTTGTAATTGACTATCGGTAATAAATTTTGCCACTTCTTTGCTAGCAGAAAAGGGATAAATTAAATCCATGCTATAAGCATAAATCCCAGTTAAAAGATGAATGCATAATAAAAAGTTTACGTATTGATTTTTGCGATCGCTTAGAAATTTGGCTGCACCTTTAATAAAAGAAATTACAGGACGATTTGATTCAGGATAGAAAGTGGAAATCCATATGCAAGCAATAAACAGAATAAATAAATGTCCGTGATGCCTTAAAGAACCGAAAAACTTTTCATAAGCAAACCAGATCAGAAGGCATGTTCCGAATGTGTATGCAAATAACACAACTGGTTTCTGATTAAATAGAGCTATGGCAGATAGCAATAGTAATAAAGATAATAAACAAATACATAGTAGTATAAGTTTAGAGCTACTATCATTTATAAAAGCATTAGTATTCCAAAAATTATAATTAAGAAAATTTGGTATAGGAATATAACTTTTCCACACGGATGGCAGAATTGTAAATAGAAGGTAATTAATGTGATTGATTGGCGTTAAGTCTTGTTTGGCAATTCCTTGAAACTTGGCATCAGTAGGTGGAATAATTTGAACAATTGCTATTGCTATACCACAAGTCAATATAGCTATGTTAGTAAAATTTAATCTCTTAGTAGCAGAGCTTTTAGTACAAAATTTTTCAAAGACGATAGTTATTGCTAAAGAAATAGCAATGATTAAGCTATATACGTTAGTATTTGCTAGGAAAGCTAGAATAACTGATAGAAGTAGGTAGTTTCGTTGTTGCTGCGTGAAAAAGTGACAAAAAAGGAAAATCAATAAAATACCTAAACTATAATTTCTACTAATTAAATGATATTCATAAAAGGGGAAATATCCAAAAGTAAATAAGATTTTTTGCAATTTAGTAAAAGGAGAAAACTTGGCAAACACATAAGTTGTTCCGCTGGCAATTAGTAAATGAAAAAGTTGCATTGCTAGTGGATTATCAGTGAATTTAGTAATTGCATATAAAAAGATATACCATAAACTCGGATGCCCTTCATATCTTAAGTTGTTATATAAATCAATCAGAGATGAGCTGTCTCTAGCTATCATCCATGCCTGTAGCTCATCGCGCCACATTTCGTGATTGAGAATACCAATCAAACCGAGTACTAAAAAAACGATAACTAACACATTTATCCAAGCTGTATCTTCTTGAGATGCAAAGTTTAACCAAGATATCTGTTTTCTCAAGCCAAGGATAGAACGATTAAGTCGCTTGTTAGCTTTTAGTAGAACATCCATAAAAAACTCTTAGAGGGTTTCTAAAAAATGACCGATTTGATAATTCTATCTTCACTGTCAGCATGACAAGATATGGATTAATTCTTGCTTTTTATCATCAGACAAAAAGCAAGAACTGTTAGATGTAGAAATAGTTGCTAAGCACCCGTCCCTAAAACTCTCAAATCTTATGATTTCTAGAAATAGAATTCAACAGACTGCACGGTTATTGTTTGCGATTGGCATGTAGATCGAGCAATATTTTACTTGAGACTTCTTTAACTGACTTGGAGAAATCTAGAGGATATTTTAGTATATCGTCAAATGACTATTTAAGGTGTTACAACGCTTACATCATCCCATTTTACATAGTCTCCTGAGTTTCCCGTTCCCGAAGTACCTAGTTCGACAACCGCCCAGTATCTTGAAATCGGCACGGTGATTTCTAAATACTGCCAAACGTTTTTCTGACTTGCAGTTTTTGATATCTCAGCATCACCATCAAGATAGTCATAGCCCAAAGCTTTGAGCGTTGCTGTTGCTCCGCCATTAACATACACCCATGCACCGATTTTTATATTTCGATTTTTTGGCACATCGCCTAAAATTCGGCGGATAAAAATCTGCTTACCTCGTGATGCTCTACCACTATCGAGTCTGGCGTAGCAATTGCCCCCACGCGCTCCATTAGGATCGCCGCAGATAAAAGCAACATTTGGCGAAGCTCCCAGCCGGACATCATCGTTATCGAAATGTACCCATTCGTTGTCTGCGTTGTTAGCTAATTCAAAACCAGGGTTAGAGAACTTCTTGTTCAACCGCAGATCTTGAATTTGATAGTACGTTGCTGTTGGGTTAAAGTTCGGTGAAATTGCCCATTCGCCATGATTGTCCAGATCGAAAAACAATGCATGGTTATAGCCGTATCTTTTTAGCTGTTGTCCAAAGATGACAAACCATCTTTTGCGATAGTTTTCTCTTTCAGTACTAGAACCTTGATACCAACTAGAAATTGTACCGGATTCGCTTACTACAACTGGCTTTCTAATATTACGAGCTGCTAGCAATCGCCAGGGATTGCCAAATTCACCTTCTCGAATCTGCCCCCCATAAGCATGAATGCCAATAAAATCGGTGACCTTATCGATTCCTAAATCGATCATCTCTTTTAAGATATAGCTGCTAGGACTTGTAGGAGGGGGAGATTCAATTTTGATGTTAGGGTCAATTGATTTTGCTGTTTCGTAAGCAATGCGAGTCATATCTACGCATTGTTGTGCTGTCATCGTACCTTTGCCAAAATCTAGCTCAGGTTCATTGTTGATAATGTAGTAGAAAATCTTGCCTTTGTAACGTTCCATTACGTTACGTACAAAGTAGCGATAATTTGCCTTCCATTGCTCGTAGTTACTATCTCGGTCAACATGATGGCGAGGAGAAATTGTTGAGTGAATTCTCAGTCCAGCTTGGATATATTTGTTAACGACAATATCTCTAGCCGACCAATTGAAGCTAGCACCCTCTCGATTGCCATAAACTCCATCCATACCCATACGAACTAATTGTATACCTAAATCCTTGGTTTGCTGGATAGAGCGGTCGGTAAATGTGGGATCGGGGTTGTATCCAGTACCGTTGTTGATCCCTAAATAGCTAGTTTGCGATCGCGCTGGTAGAGTGTAGAACAGAGTAGAAGTGACGAGTAAAGAAGTAAATATTCTAGAGAATTTATGCGCTTGCAATAGTGAGTACTTTTGAGCTAGATGTTGTAGCTTTTGAGAGAATTTCATTTTATACCTCTAAATGGAATCAATTCAGAATTAATTGGCTAAATCGCCTTATTTGTTTTCGATGCAGTGAAAGCGAGTGCTAGTTGTCAAGCAACACAGATTGCTGGCTTAAGCTAATACCTAAGCAAGCATGTTTCGATCGCTAAGAATGGTAAGAATTGCTGGCTCTAAATAGATTCTTTAGTAGTTGGAAGAACCTATTTCATGACAGTAATATCATAGAATAATGTCATGAAACGCAGAGCTAAAAAGACGATTAGCTCATCTTGAATAACTTGTTGTTTCCCAAAAAAAGCCCGATACATTGGCGATTTGAGACAACATAAATAGAGTTGCGATCGCTAGTGCTGGTTGACCCAATTTTTGCGAAAAAGGATACCTTAACAAGTTGAAATAAAAAGATAAAGGTTCTACTTTGAGGCGTTCCATATTGCGACGAGCGCGGACTTGGTGAAAACAAAAAGCACCGCGCCCATAGTTGTAGTGTTGTCGCCAGAATGCGTATAACGTGAGTTTATGAGCGTGATAAACTTGGGCTTCTGGTGCATAAATCATTTCGTAACCGTGCTGTAACCAGCGATCGCAAAACTCTCTATCTTCTCCCGCAGCTAGGGGAAAAGTGGTGTCAAAGCCGCCCAGGACGTGGAAACGTTCTGCGGGTAAAGCTAGGTTGTTAGAGGCAAAGAAGCTTGACCGATCGCGATCGGCATTGTAGTACTCATAGAGAAAATCAATTAGTACTTGGCTAGCTGTTGAGTAGAGATTATCGGGCAGGGCGTTGAGCGTCCGACCACCGACGAGACAATCTGGTGCTGCCTTGAAACGAACCTCTAGGGTTTTCAACCATTCAGGAGCAGGCATACAATCGTCATCGGTGAACACTAGAAACTTACCCCTGGCGAGAGTCGCACCAGTGTTGCGTGCGTTTGCTGGACCAGAATTTTGTTGCGCGATCGCAGTGAGATTGAGTTGTTTGCGAAAGGATGCAACAACTGGCTCTATTGGTGTCTCACTACCATCATCTACCACTATGACTTCAAAGCGATCTGGGGGATAGTTTAGCTGAGCGATCGATTGAAGGCAATTTGCTAGTCGTTCTGGGCGATTGTACGTAGGGATAATAATTGAGAAGAAAGGTTGCTCATGTGTCATATACTTCCGATAGTCTATTTCATGCAGTTTTCTCCAGAATTGTGAAGCAATTCTAGACAATTAAATTGCTTGTAATAGATGGTATTAAGGGACTTTATTAGCTACGTCAAACCATTGTAATGACAACTAAATTTCCTAGAATGCAAAACGGAAATTTTTCAAAAAACTTAAAATATTTTTTATGAATTGAAAGTTTAATGGATGTAAAGGATGACCGATCCAATTACCGCACTCTTTAATTTCTTTGTAAGTTGGCATAATATGCCTCCATTTTTCAGAATAACGAGAACCAACAAACAAGAGATAAATCGCAGCATTTTTGTGTTGACTTTGTGCTTCATATATAACTTCAAAATCATTTTCTTTAAATAAATATCTGAGACAAGTCGGCGTGAAACGCCAGAAGTCACAATACATATCTTTTCCGTGCTGTTTCTGACAAAAGGGAACTACAACGATAACGATATCTTTCGATACAAGACAAAGATTTTGAAAAGCTTTTCTTACATCGAAGACATGTTCTAATGTGGTGTGATTAAACACCACATCAAATCTTTGGTGTAGTTCGGAGGGGAGTTCTTGTGTTAGATCGAGGAAATATTCATTTTGCTTGCCCTGCCACCCTCTCTCCCCAGAATAATTAGTGAAGTAATAGCGATCTTTTTGAGTAAAATAATCTTGGTAGTAACCTCCTTCTTTATCTCGATCGTCCCATGCAGAAATATTAACTACATCCCCTTTAAAAAGGGGAGCTAACTTCTTAAGTTCTCGATTCGACCAAACTCGTGCTATTCTAAATTTTCTATCCATTATGAGTAACAAATTTAATTAATATCTTGACTACGTTAAGTAGAGTTAGTAGAACAAACTTACAGTAATTGTTAAATCTATAGCTAAAAACTGTGCTAATAGAAGAATACCTGTTTGATTGAATAGCTCAAGAGTGGGTTAGCTTTTTTCTGGACTCGCAAGTTTCCATAGGCGTGGTTGATAAAAACAACATTCACTCATTTTTCCATTTGACTTGACTGTAAACCTGAATGACTCAACCACATCAAAAGTATAAATAGAACTCTGCTTTAATTTGATACTCATAGTGTATGTACCAGGTCCTAACCCTAGATAAGGCAGTTCAACTTGAAGCTCTTGTTTGCCTGAAGGAATTTCAAAAAATTTTTCATCGTGTTCGCCACTCAGAAATAAAACTGTACCCATTCCACCTTCACCACCTATTGTTTTAATTTTCAAGTGAAGAGTAACATTATCAACCCTCTGATGCGCCTGACATCCCACACAGAAATTTACTGGTTTACCGCTTACTAGTGATTTAATAATATTTCCTTCAAGATCTCTAAAGAAGAGCGATCGTATATCTAGTCCTAAACTTTCAGATTCTGTTTTTTCTGGCAGAAACAAAACTTGCGAGGACTCATGCGTATCGTTCAAAAATAAATCGTTTTCATACTTTTCTATGACTTTCTCTGTTTTGCCAGACACAATTAATTCACCCTTTGATAGATATACTGCAAAATCGCATATATGCAATATTGCCTGCGGATTATGGTTGACCAAAATAAAAGATGTACCTTTATCGCGCAGCTCATGTAACTTTCGATAGCACTTAGCTTTAAATTTGATATCTCCTACAGCCAGCACTTCATCAATCAGGAGAATTTCTGGTTCCGTATAAATTGCACAAGCAAATCCCAATCGGGCTGCCATTCCAGAGCTGTAAGTTTGTACGGGAGCATCAATAGCATTCCAGATTTCGGCAAAATCTATCACATCTTGAAATCTCTCTTTAATTTCTTGAGTTGATAAGCCCAAAATTGACATATTTGCATAGATATTTTCTCGTCCCGTTAGGATAGGGTTAAATCCAGCTCCCAGGGCAATTAATGGAGCCACCCTACCTCTAATTTTTACACTGCCAGTATCTGGCTTAATCAAACCACTAATAATTCGTAGCAGGGTACTTTTTCCAGCACCGTTTGCTCCAACCAATCCCAGTGCTTCTCCTCGCCGCAGTTGAAAATCGATATCTTTTAAAGCCCAGAATTCACCTGGACGTAAAGTATCACTTTTTCGCCTCCCACCCACTAGATCTGTTGTAATATCTTGGATGCCATAGAATAAAGACTGCTTTAAGTCTCGGCAAAACTTCTTAGAGAGCCGCTCGACGGAGATAACGACTTCACTTTTTTTGGGGTGAGTTGCAGTCTTTCTATCTATTATTTCAGTTGACATTATGAGCTTACCCTCTCAATTACGTAAGGTATCGCGAGACGAAATACAACCCATGTCAGCAAAATTCCAAATAAAGTCATGACACTGACAATCCAAAACCCACCAGCATTTGAGATATCTCCTGTTGTTGCTAACTCTCGTGTTGTTACTAATAACGGAGTGACGGGATTAAGTTTCACCAGAAACCCAAAGGTTCCTTCATTAGGAACGGGATAAACTACTGGAGTTAAAAAAAGCCAAAAGTTGGTTACCATTGTTAGACCTTTTGACACATCCTGATATAAAACTCCCAAAGGAGACAATAGAGTACCAATTAACGTCCCCAGCATAATTAAATGAACTAGCGCTACGGGAGCGAGAAGGATTGTCCACCTCATAGGAATCTGATACCAGAGAAACAATGCCACAATTAAGATGAGTTTGATGGCAAAGTTGAATAATACTTCACCTACCTTTGCTAAGATAATTGCCTCTCGGGGAAAATTGACTCTAGCTAGCATCGGCTTCGACAAGTTTATAGCTTGTACTGGACCATTGACTGCTTCTACAAACGTTTGCCACAGTGCCGTGCTAAACATCACATAGGCGGGATAGGGCAAGTCCGTGACACCAATTTTGATAATATTGGACTCGCTCGCAAGTGTAAATCCTGCTGCCATAGCCAGCGGTGGTAAGAATGCCCAGATAAAACCTAGAAATGATTGACGGTATTGAGCGCTAATATCTCGCACCATCAGCCGCCATGCCAGTTCGCGAGAAGCTAACAAGTCCCGCCACATCAGTTTGAATAGATGAACTGGATGCCTGAGCAGATTCTCTGGCGTGTAAACGATCGCTGGTGGTAGTTCCGGTCTTTGTAGATCCGTTCTTCGTCGTGCGGAATAGTTCTTCATGATCGGTTTCGCGACGATGATACGCTTACTGCCGATGCGCGCAGCCGCTGGTAAATTTCCAAGAACCGCTCCGTACATCGGTCTTCACTGAAGTAGGTTAAAGCATACTGACGACCAACTCGCCCCATTTGCTCGGCTAAGCTTGCATTGAGCAATAAGCGTAACAGGGCAGCGGTCAAGGCATCCACATCGAGAGGCGGTACTAAAAAACCCGTAATACCATCAACAACAATCTCTGGCTGTGCGCCAACAGCACTAGCAATGACAGATGTACCGCGCATCATTGCCTCAGTTGTTACGTTACCAAATGGCTCTGACCAAAGTGAAGGTACTACCTGCACCCAGGCTGAATCAAAATGTTTTTCCATTTCAGAACGTGGTAAGTGTCCCAACCAAGTCACGTCAGTTGCAATGCCAAGTTCCGCCGCTAAAGCTCGTAAAGCATCTTCCTCTGAACCCCGACCTGCAACGAGCAACTGCGCTTTAGGCGCTTGTGCTTTAGCACGTGCAAAGGCTCGCAACAAAACGTCAACCCCTTTTTCTGACACTAACCGTCCAGCAAAAGCAACTGTTGGGGGATTGGCAAGGGGTGGACGCATCGGTCGAACAGGTACACCGTTGTGTACAACTTCGATCGCTCCAATCCCTTCTGCTTCTAACTGTGCTTTCATGCCGTAACTAAGGGCAACCACTAGATCGAAAGCAGAGCGCCAGCGTTGCCAAAGTTGCCGCTGTACCATCAATACTGCCCAAGATTGAGGTGTAAGGCAGCGATCGCGCAGACAAGCAATTCCAGCAGTAGCTTTACAGGGACGACCATCGGGCAAAAGTTTTGTGCCTACAGGACAAATTGCTTTATACACGGCTGTTTGGTACAAACACGGCACGTCTTTAAGTAAAGTAAGGATGAGTGGTGAAAGCTGCCACATAAACATGCGTACGTGAACCACATCAGGTCGAAATTCATGCAGAATCTGGCGTAGCTTTAAATAGGCAGAGAAATTAACAGTCTGGGACAAAACTTGCAATCGAGTTGTAGTGCCAAAACAACTGTAGTCAGATAGGCAGTAGCTGCTAGCAACTTGCATAGCACGACTAGAGAATAGGCGAACATCATGACCGCGATCGCGCAAGTTCTGACGCAAGCCTAGCATTTGTAACTCGGCTCCCCCAGTTGCTGTACCATAATCATTGATCAGAAGAATCTTCATGCATCTGCACCTAGCATCGCGGTGTTGCTGTCGCGATCGGTTCTTCTAGAGCAGGCGCAGCTTGAGTATTTTTCTGCTTTAGGTGTCTTCTAGCATAACTTGCAGTCAGGTAACGATTCAGTAGTGCTTCTAGTGGTGCAAAAAGACCATACATCAATATTTTTTCTAGAGACTGATTTTTAATTCCCAAGGTTAACCGATCGATGAGAGGAAGGAGAATTGTGTTTCTGCGTCTCCATCCCAAAGCTTTGTACTTATGTTGGAAGTAGCTATCCTCTGCTAATTGCCATTTTTCGCGCAAACGACTTAGGCTAGCCAACTCCCATGCATCGCTCCAACGCAGCATGTAAAAATGCAGATCTGTAGGCTTCAAGGGTTGTCCTGGCACATATGTAATGATACTACTCGGCTCAAAATAAACTGTTCCTCCTGCCTGAATCACACTCATGCAGAAGTCCAAATGCTCTTTGGAATTAAGCATTAACTCATCGAAGAAACCTAGTTGCTCAAATATTTGAGCGCGGACTAACATGCAGTGAAACTCGCATAACTCCGTTTGCGTCCGCTGCATCTTGGGGCGCACGTCTACTACCTGATGACCTTGTTTGTACATCTTTTCCCGCAAGCGCCTTCTACCAGTAGCATCGCATACAACACGTGCTTCCCCGCCAGCACAGTGGACGACTTCATGCACTGGTTCCTCGTGACACATCAGAGGTCCAACAACCGTAGCGCCAGTTTCTTCAGCACACTGAATTAATACTTCCAACCAACCAGGTGAAACGATAACATCGTTATCGACGAAGGCGACGTACTTGGTGTTAACGCGAGCTAAGCCTAAGTTTCTAGCGCGGTTGGGGAAAAGGTAATAATCTGTCCGAATCAGTTGAAAACCTTTTTCCTGTGCTGCGGCTTCTAAGTAGCGCTGTACCTCAGTAGGGGAATTACCATCTACGTAGATCAGCTCAAATGGAATGCATGTATTCGCATAAATACTCTCCAGGGACTGGCGAGCATAGCTGAAACGTTCGCGCGGTGCTACAACAATCGTGACTTGAGGGTTTGTCATGCTACTCAGTCTCTGTTTCTAGCAGTTACGTTTTTTAATCAAGAGGAATTTAAGAATGAGGTTTGGCAATTAGACAGACACGATATCGTCTTAATTGACTTTACTAGAGATTGCCGTAGGCAATTTTTCTAGTTGAGATTGCTTTTTCAGACTCGATCTCTCTTCTTTAGTAAAATCTTCGTAGTAAGAGCGTTCGGTATTGACATTCCACAAATCATGCTGCTCTCCAAGAATGTTTTTAGCTGCTAGCAGTCCAGTTAGCATGGAATGATCCTGATTGTTGTAGCGATGCATTCCATTACGCCCAATCGTTTGTAAGTTGTCAAACTGCTTTAAATATTCTTGAATGACTTGGAGATGCTGGCGATACTCGCCGTCATATACAGGATAAGCTTTGCGCTGACGAATCACAAATCCATCCTCGATCGCGGATAACTTAGACGCTAAGTTTAATTCGACAACCTCGCGACTTGCCAGATCGATCAATTCTGTATTAGATAATTCCCAAAGAGCATCGCCCTCACTACAAAAGTACTCCATCCCCAGACATGTCTTATTAGGGTTGGGAACCATTGCAGCACTCCAATTCTTAAAGTTTTGAATCCGCCCTACTTTGAATTCTGGGCTGTGAATATAAATCCAATTGTCAGGAAATAAATCTGGTTGGTTGACGATCAGCGCCACAATTAAAAAATCCCGATATTTCAAGCTACGTGCTGCTGTCAGTACCCGCTCGGGTGCTGGCGGATCGAGTCTTTGTACTAGTGCTGTTATAGGCATACTAGAGATGAAGCGATCGCCAAAGATCTGAATTGTGCGATCTCCTTGTCGGGCAGTAATGCTCTTAATCCAAGTTCCTTCCCGTTCGATGCGAGTTACTGCGGTGTTCAGTTGCACCATAGCACCCTGACTCTCAATAATTTCCTGGCAACGCTCCCACATCATTCCTGGACCTAAAACTGGATAGTCAAATTTTTTGATTAAGCTCTTAGCATTTTGACTACCGAATAAAGCGTTAACAACTGCTCGTTTGAGCGACATCCCTTGAATACGTTGAGCTGCCCAATCTGCCCGAATTCGACTGCAAGGAATACCCCAAACCTTCTCAGTATATGTTTTGAAGAAGATCCTGTACAGGCGATAACCAAAACGATCGATCGCCCAGTCTTCAAAATTGTCCGGTTCAGGACCGGGAAACAATCTCGTTTTGACCTTTGCCTTCAAGTAGCTAAACAAAATAAAGATACTCGGAATAATGCCCAAATTGGATAACGTATTGAACAACGACAGTGGATAACTGTAAAACTTACCTCCGTAGTAAATCCGGGATAGCCGAGGAACTTTGATAAAATCGGCTGCTAAAATTTCTTGCCAAATTTGCTGTACTTCACCAATTTTGGTATAGAAGCGATGACCGCCAATGTCGAAGCGGTAGCCTTTATATGTCTCTGTCCGTGAAATTCCACCTACCTTATCGCCTGCCTCTAAGACTATAGGTTTGATACCTTGCTTGATAAGTTCGTAGCCAGCAGTTAGACCTGCCGGACCTGCACCGATAATAACGACAGAATAATGGTTCATATTCATATATGGGTCAATCCAGTTGTTTAGTTAAATTCTGAGTTCACACAAATTTAGAAGAACTCGTTTTGAGCCAACCCCACTGCCGCAATTGATGGCGCGCTGTACCGATAATGAATGCTAAACCACTATAGAAGTAGTAAAACCAGTGCCAGGGGATGACTTGGAGCGCGAACCGTATCCCCCGTTTGCGCCAAAAGAAGTGATAGACAGGTAGGTTGAGAAATAAGAGCGCCATGCATATTCCCAAAGCTACGGCTAAAAATCCAGACCACCAGAAGGCTGCACCTACAGCAATAAGTAACCCGAATACTAGTACGATGCTCAGGCGATTAGAAACTTGGAGATTCAGATCGTTAATTAATAGGCGATCGCGCCAAATCAATTCTGTCCAGGGAAGGGCACGATAGTAGAAGTCAGCCTTCAGTAGAGAACCAACTTCCCATCGCTTTAGGTGCTTAACCTGCAATGCCTTATTCAGTCGAATTTTATAACCAGCTTGTTTGAGTCGATAGCCCAATTCAATATCTTCTATGGAAGCCTGTCGATAACTATCGTCAAAACCCTCAACTTCCAGAAACACCTCGCGGCGAATAGCACCGCAAGCACCCCAAAAGGTTGAAGCTTCTTCACAGCCAGACTGATGCACGTAGTGGTGCAACAGGTTTCTGTACTGTGACAAGAAGTTGGTTGCATCTGGGGTATCATCGTAGGAGCCAATCAGAGCGGCTAAGTCTGGTTCGCGCTTGAAAGTGCTGACTACTTGACTGATAGCATCTGGACGAACGACTACATCGGCATCGACAAAAAATAGGATCTCACCTTGAGCAAAACAAGCTCCTAAATTACGTGCTACAGCTGGACCGCTCCGTGTATTTGTTCTCACAACTTGAGTCCCAAATTCTCTAGCTATCAACCAAGATCCGTCTGTATCTCCATCCGCCGCCACAATAATTTCTAATGGAGAAGGGATTGTGTTAGCTAGAGCAGACAAGCAGCGACGAAAATTCTCTCCTCCGTTATAAACTGGAATAATGACAGATACTTCAAGTTCATGATTGCAAAACATAATAAAACATATCTCAAAAGCTTGTCATAACAGTTTTACAGGGCAATGCCTGCGTTTTAAGTTATTCAAATAAAACAGCATTAGCAATTTATAAAGAATAGCTAATAGATGCGATCGCGGATTTACAAATATTCTATAATTAATAAAATAATTGCCTATACCCTTAAGGTAAGGTCTAAGAATTTGTATTAAAAGTTACTGCTTGAGAAGTAAAGAATCGCCTGATAGCTACCAGTGAATCTCATGAATCAATTCTGAAATTTCTTCTCTCTCTTCTTTAAAATTAACTAATCTTGAAAAGCCAAGAAGGTATTTTAAGTACAGGTACTCTCTTGACCAAAGCTACTAGAGCGCACTCTTAGTGTCTTCTCTGAATAACTTAGCAGCTATAGTGCTGCCTCATTTATACTTTAACAAATCTGATATACACATTTTTGCTTCCTTGTTATGGTCTCTTAACAGCAAAAACTTGTCGATACAGAAAAGTTCGGAAAAGTTCAGTTATCTTGACAAAGCTGGCTTTTGTGGCACCAATATTTTTGGAAATTGTAGTTATTTCTGAGTATATAGCAGAAAAATATATACAAAAAAATTATTTTTTTATAAACAAACACATACAAAAGACCTCCTGCATGAATCAAAAAATCATGGATGTCATTCTGTTGGCGAAGCCTTCCCGAAGGGTACGCAACGTAGTGTAGTGAAGAATCTCCCAGATGTTTCGCCTCGCGTGTGGATGACAATTTAAGTATTCACGCAGGAGGTCTAAAGAACTAATTCAGGTATTTGTAACACGCTACCAACACCTGAATTAGTTGATATTTTCAGTAGATAAAAGGATGAAATATCGATTCAGTTCAAAAAGCGATAGACCGATCGGTTAAGGAAATTGGCTTTTCCAAGTCCGATCTGAGGCAAAGTATTGTAGTGTTTTAATTGCTACCATATCGCTCTATAAACTTAACTACTCAGCTACCGATCGCGAACATCCTAACCAATTAATTCAAACAATCTCAAGGTGCAACTTGTCCAAAGCTAGAATTTGCATCGCCTAAGCGATATTCATCAGTATAAATAATTCGAGGGGCAGGACCTCGAAAGTTGGGATTGCCTTTGTATAATCCCATTTTAAAATACGGTCCTGTACCTTCATCATTCCAAAACGTAGCTCCTTGATAGTTGATTTTTTGAATGTAGTCACCGCTACCTGTTTTCATCCAAAGTCTAAAGAATCCATCATTGTTCCCCGTCCATTTGACGTTCACTACAAAATCAGTCCATTGCCCTCTTATTTCAGAAACTCGCGCTAAAGTGTAGTTAGTACATACAGCATCTACAGTATCGCCTCTACGTTGGAAATCTAAGATAAAGTTACTACCTCGGCGCGAGATTTTAGAACCAACACCACCACACGGATATCTCCTACCTGGTCTGCTAGGCCAAGCCGCAAATTGGTTGACAATATCAAAACCTGGATCGGTATCGCTCCAGTCTAGGGGGACAAACATCGACCAGCCGTACCAATAGGTTTTGCCGATTTCGGTTCTGCTCATTTCTAGCTCGGCACGTTCTCCGCAGCGGTCTATTCGATGTCTGAAAGCTGTTTGTCCAGCTCTTGTTATGTCGTACGAAGGTTCTATTCTGGAACAATTCCTATTTATAGATCGTGAAATTTCAGTCAATGAGTCAATTATACTTGCATGAGACTGACGTATTCCTACTACAAGCAGAAAGAACGTACTTAGAAGTAGAGATCTACTTAAAAATATGGCTGAATGATGCAAACATTTTTTCAGATGTTTGTTCTGGGGATCGGTTTTTTTGGACATTATCCTCATTCTCATTGAATTACTCTCAACTTTTAGTTTGGAATGAACTCTATTTGAATTCATATTTTGCTTTTTAAAGAAAACGGGTGAAGTTTTAAAATACCGATTGTCAAGCAAGTTCGTTTGCTTCTCTAACACAAAAAACAATTGACTAAATTTCTATGTATTTAGTTTGATTAAATAAATCTGTATTTCTAAGTCAAAATCAATTTTTTAATTGCATTTTTATTAACTACAATGCCTGCATTTCATAAAAGCTACGAACTGTAATCTTAGCTTCAGGTCAAATTTAAATTGACGATTTAAAGTTAATTTTTTGAATTGAAACAATCTCTATCTGACAATATGTTGACTTTGTCTTTGTCAGCTTTTATCAGTTTTTTGCAAATAGATTATTTATAAAATTTTTGTTTTTTTCTCAAAATATTTCCTTTAAATTTGACTAATTTTTTTTAAGCCAAATACTACCTCCTGTATTTTTCATGCATAACGGCATTCTTTGAATAAATTTATCTTGATGAAAAAGCTCTAGAAATGTATTAAAAAAAACTATTTCATAGTTGCGGTTATATTGTAAAAAGGCTCTCAGCATATAAGCCTCATTCCACGCCCTACCTTCAAATATCCATTCTCTTGGATATTCAAAAGGGTAAAAAATATCATGAAAATGTATATAAACTCCTTTATTTAAAAGCGGTAATATTTCAAAGAATATATGGTTAACATCACTATCTACTTTTGATACATGAGTTGAGTCAATAAAAAGAATATCTCCCGCATTTAATTCAGAAAACTTACCGATGTCCACGTTCTGAAGCTTTGTAGGGACTATTTCGATTTTATTTTTGTCTGTTTCTTTGATTAAAGATAATAATAATTGTGGGTAAGGCTCAATAAAAGTACAAGTTATTGAACTATTAAATAGTAAGTCGTTAGTATCCAAAATTAAGCAAGATGAATAACCAGAGCCTACTTCAATAATTTTTTTGGGCTTTGCATGATTAATCATGCAGTATAAACAAATTGCATCAGAATATGAATAGGAAATGTTTTCGTAGAAATATCTTAGATTTTCTTGTTGATTGGGAGTGAAAGGTAAACTTAGATAATATTCGCTAAATTCTTCAAATAGCTCAAGTTGCGCTTGTTCATTCAAATCAATTCCAGAAACTTTTTTTGTAAGGTGTTTGCTAAATATTTCGTCTTCTTTAGATTTAATCTCGGTTAATGATGGAATTGGCGAGTAAAAATGACCTGGAGGAACCCAAGTTTTATATAACCTTAACTTACTTAATTCAAGAAAATTTTGTTTTAAGTAAGGAGTGTTATACAATAATTCTTTAATTGTACCTTTCAAGTTTTTTTTCATATTGGAAATAGCTTGATTTGAAAAGTTTGTATTGTTGTAAAACCGATGAATCGAATACTTTCCGTTGCGCTCAACTCATTACATTACTACAACCGCTCTGGTAAAAATTTTGCTCAAGTGAAGTGAGTAGTATTTACTAAAGAGGTGAATTTGCAGCAGAAATCTTATGAGATAATCCAATAGAGTTTCAGTAGGAAGTTATTTTTTTCCCCATTCAACAACTTCTTTCAAGCCATATGTTAAACGCTGATTAATACTATTAGGTAAAAAGCTTAGTACTTTACCAGTTTTTGACAATGATTTATGTTTTTTCCAACTATCCGATCTTTCAATATTTGTCCAGTGTTCTGGCTTTTCAAGATACTTTACTGTGCTTGCTTCTATAATTCCTAAGCTTTTAAAATAATATGCTAGCTCTAGCCCATAATCAAAATATTCTAAAGCTTGGCAGATTTTTAAATACTTTATAGCTTGTTCTGGCGTAGTTTTCTTTTTTGTACCTACGAAATCAAATAACCAAACAACTTCACACCATAAAGGCTGATGTTTGCCATGCTTGGATAGAGAATTATTACGACTAGCTTGATAAATTTCCATGTCAAACATCAGAAATCCTTGCGATCGCATAAATGCTTCAAGCTGTGTATATGTAGTTTCTCCGATATAGTTCTCCACAAAACCTGTCTCTGTTTCCACACAGAAAGCATTTTGCAAAACCTGATTCCCTGCTTTAAGAATCGGTAACTCTAATCCTTGCGTATCAAGCTTGATAATATCTGCTGTTAATTGTTGCTCGTTAGCTAAACTGTTGAGTGTCATACATGAGACAGTATCTGTCCCAGTTTCTCTAAATTGATAATGATGTGAAAAACGACCAAGCCAGTCATGATTTGGGCGAAGCAGAGAATAGCAGAAAGGGTGATGTGTTTTGTACATTACCCGATCTCCTTGCTCTCCAGAAATAGCAAAAGGTAGGTAACGAGTTGACTTGTATGGATGAGGCTCGCGACTCAAGCGCCTGCATTCACTAGCATTTGGCTCGAAGCCAGTATATGCTAGTAGTTGTGCTAAATCAGACCATTTTGAGTCTAGTGGACCGCTACAGCCTATATCTAAAAAATTTACTTGCTGTACCTGAGTAAAAGGATTATTCATACTTGTTTGTTGACATAAAATAATAACGAGATTGTTAGAAAACTTAAGACACTTACCTTAGTTTTTTAAACATATGCTTTTTCTATTTATACTACTCCAGCAACTACAGAGTTCTGTGATTCTTTTGTAAGTAGTTCAAACCAATTTTCAAAACTATCGCTTACTATTAGTTTTTTATCTGGAGATACGACTCCTTCAGCACCTATAGATGTAGCAACAACAGGTAACCCAGCTTCAAGCATTTCTAGAGTTTTTAGTTTAACTCCTCCTCCTTTCAAAAGTGGAACTATCCCGATCTCCGCCTTTTCAAAGAAAATAGTTGGATCTTCAACGAAGCCTGTAACTGTGATCTGTTTGCCTGCAAGTGCTAAAACTTTTTTAGAAGGATTAGAGCCGACTATATAAAGTTTAAAATTTCGATCTTGCTGAAGCAGTTTTTTAAAACATTTGTCAACGAAGTTAAGAATTGCTTGCTCGTTTTCTGGTCTTTCCATAGCAGCCCAGAATAAAAGACTTTTCTTTTCTATTTTCTCCGCTCGGCGTTTCACTTGATAAACAAAGCTGCTAGCTTTTGGAGGCTTTACAATAAGCTTTTCACTACCAATTGAAAATAAAGAACTTAAAAGATCGCGATCTTTTTTAGATAATACCCATAGTTCGCTTGCATTCGAGTAAAGTTTTTGCTCGTAACGAAAGATTCTGGCTACTTCAAGATCGAAAAATGAACTTTTTACAGATTGTCTTAACCAAACTTGTGTCAATACATCATGTATACTAATGACAATTTTAGTCTGTTTTGAATCAATATATTTTTTGACTATATCTAAATAAACGGCAGCATGAGAATATTCAAAATGAATTACATCATATGTTTTTGCAATCAGAAGCTCTTGAATTTTCTTACTAACTGCTCTATTAAAACGAGAAGCAAATTTTAAAGGCGCTTGATAATAGTTCAAGCAGTTTATAGCTTTTTTGAATTTAGTAAGTGGGTATGTATAAAGACTATTACCAAAATCTGTTTGTAGATCTTTAGCCACAACTATTTCTGTAGTATTAGCGATAACAATTACATCAACGAATTCATGTAAGGCAGCATACTTCGCAAGATTCATAAAAGCAATTTTTTGTCCAGCTTGAGGATACTGCGTTGTAGGAGCATGAGCTGAAATGAATAAGACTTTTGACATACCACAAATACTATTAGGTTAAGAAAACGAGTTGCAGCGAAAAAATAGCGCTAAATCACTCTATGTTAAAAGTACTAACAATCCAACACTTACTTTGTTAGTACTAACCACTTAGATCCTTGTAATGGGGCTACAAATTCCGATACAGGAGTCTCTGACCTTTCAATCACTACCACGAACGGATATAAGTGAAAAGACTGAATAGCATCTTGAAAATAGGTTGAGAAACTAGCAAGACCGCTACCGCTTTTAATAGGCTTATATCCAAATTCTTGTAATGCATTTAAATTATGTGTCAACCCAGATATATAGGTATGAAACTGATTTAAAGTACCATGAATGTCTTCACATATATAAACTCCTCCTGGTCGTAAATGCGGCAATAACTCTTCTAAAGTTGCAATCTGCTGTTCTGGTTCATGTCCGCCATCATCAATTACGATATCGAGAGTAGGAACCTCACTTTTGAATCGCTTCCAGAAATTGCGATCTGTTTGATCGCCAATAAAAATTTTAATTGAATCTTTTTCGTATGCTTTACATGCTTCTTCAATATCTACACCATAAATTTGACAATTAGAACCAAAATAGTTTTTCCACATTTCTAGACTCCCACCGCTGGCAACACCAACTTCTAGAACCTGAACTTTTTGCCCAACAAACTTAGAAAGGTGACGATGGTAAATATTAAAATAGTGCTTCCACTTAAGTATTCCTAATCCTTCAGTATGAGAATTAAAATAAGCTTCTAAAGCATTGGATGGAGTATTTCCATTTTCTAAGTGAGATTGACAATGATTCGTTGTTATAGTGCTAGACTCACCATTAATGGTAAAGTTCTGCCCCCATTGAAAACCTTTTTCTGCTATTGGGGAACTAAGTATTAGAGTTTTTAGTGTCTTTATAGAAGTTTGATAAGAACGTGGTATTAACATTTTTGCTAAATGACGAATGATGCTTTTCATAAATGCAAATCTCTTAAACGATTTATCTATTTAATAATCTACTAGTTTTTAGTTAAAACGAAATCCTGATTTGTTCAGGATTGACATCAGAAAATTTAAGTTTATGTTCGGTTATATTACCGAAAAATATCAATTGTATCTTCTAACGTAGAAAATTCCGCTACATCCCGAAAAATTTTAGTTGGCAAGGCATAGGGAAAATTAAATTTTCAGTATATAGGTAATAGTGCAGCAGTGATTGAAAAAGCTTATTTCAAATGGAGAAACAGTTAAATAGCATGAAGCAAAGTAAGAGCAGTACAATCAACTATTCACAGATGTGTAGTGGCAATTTATAACTCAGGATACAAGAGTAAAATTAGAGTAACCCTTTACAAAGGCTAATCTGGTACAATTTTTTCTAGTAGAATAGTTTACATGACTACAAAAAATTAAGCTAAGAGAACAGAAACTAAGCTGTAAAATAGATGGATAGATAGTGAGAGATGCCCTGAAATTAAGTTATGAGACTACTGAAGGATCTGAGTAAGAAAAAGTTAATTAAAGTGCCTTGTAAAGTAATTTATCTAAATTAAGGTTTCACTTCTTTACCCGGATCGCTGCCCATAATTAGTTTTCTTCTCGGTCTACTTATAGCTACTTAGGTTCACTTGCATTCGATGAATTAAACTAATAATATCATCGGTAGTGTCTTCCAATTTAAAAGATTCATGCTGCAATGTAGATAAAATTGTATCTAATTGTGATTCCACATTCTTTTTACTTCCAAGTTCTAGGAGTAATTGATCTAAAACCATTCTAAAGAAAATATTTGATTGAGTAGTTCTAACATAATTTTTTACTATTAACTTTAGTAATTTGGAACTTTTCAAGAGCGATATTTGCTGCGTGCGTATTTCTTGACAAATTTCTTTTAGCAGTCGAGCTGTTGTGTACTCCATTAATACTATTTGTAATGTAAAGAATCCCTGATTTTTTTCAACTAAAGAGCGTCGCCTCAGAGATTCTAAAGCTTCTGCTAGCTCTAGTGACTGAACTTTTAAGCCAAAATCATTCTTCAATTTCTGAAATGAAACTGGTTCGCGCTCAATTGCTAAGCAGTACATTAACTCTTTTTCAATTGGTTGTAGGCGATTGAACTGACTATCAAAAAATTCTTTAACATCATTAAACACTATTATTTCCTGTTTCAGAAAATCAGAGGCACTACTATCAAATATGTTTTGTATAGTTGTAGAAACCATATTCAGTAATAAAGGATTGCCTCCATAAATTTGAATTATTTTTTTCAAATCATCTTCCGAACCATAAATTCCTTTACCTTTAAGGATATACTGTCCTTCTAACTCATCCAATCCTATCAATCGTAGCGATCGCGTAGGTAATTCTTCTCCCTCTCTTATCGCAACTTCCTTGGGTTTCTCTCGACTTGTTAACAATAGACAACTCTGATGATACGTTTCTCCTATGTATTTTATAAGCCGCCCGTACTCCTCATCCTCTTCTTGATAGTGCGTATCTTTTCGATCGTAATTTAAGATTGATTCAGCACCATCAAGAATTAACAAACAGGGAGACTTACGAAAATATTTCAAGAGCAATGATATTCTTCCATTTGTAGTTTCTGGTAGATCTTTTTCTTGCTGATTAGATAGAAAATAAATTATCTCTTCTAAGAGTTCTCGTATTGGTGGAGCATGACGCAATGAGCGCCAAATAATGTATTTGAAATCACTCTGAAGCTGCTGAGCTAGCTTTATAGAAAGAGTAGTTTTGCCAATACCACCCATGCCTACTAGTGCTACTAAAGGACAACGATCTTGAACAATCCACTGTTGTAATGTAGCTAATTCTTGGGTACGCCCGTAGAAAGTATGTACGTCAACTGCCTCACCCCAGTCTTGACAACTATCCATATCAAGCTGTTGGTTGTGAGAGGGGTTCGCTAGGGTTAATCTTCTCTCAAGAGCTGTTCTAAAATTCTTTTTGCTTACTTTTTCGCCTAAAGCCTCTGAAAGTATCTTCCACAATCTAGGTCCAACATCTCTTTTTAAGTACTTTTCGCTGTATCCTTCTCGGTCGGCAATCTCTTCATATGTGTATCCTTGCCAAGCACCTCTAAGTACTATTTTTTGAATATCTGTCAAATGCGTACCCTGTTTGTTAAACACAACTGTATCTGCAACGATAAATTCTCTGGTTTCAAACGTTGAGGACTGAGAGTTGATTGCATTCATCTTGTAGTTGTCTCCAAAATAGTTGAAATCTGTAGCTCTACTAGGGCAGAAATGAGCGCTCATCATTTGATAGCATTGAGTTCTATGTAATTTCTCTTAGCGTGTAATGTCGCTCTAGCACGTTTTACATTGCTTAACGGAGAGACTTTTTGGTTCTAGTAATTTCTCGTTTGCTCTTATTATTCCGAATATAAGCTCCAAGTCTAATCTAGAAGTTTATCTGTTAGTGAATTGGAGTGTGCGATCGCATAAAACACTTACATGTAAACGAATCTTTCACAATTATTTTACTCAGAATCAATTCAAAGCTTCTCAATAGAGATGTGCAGCTGTTTGCAGTATACAAACTCAACGATTAAGATATACTCTCTCCATCATTCATGTTCTGCTCTAAGTAAACCATATTCCTTCTGGCGTGAGTCAATAAAATTCTGGTATTACTTTAGTCACTTAATCTATATCATTACTTTAATCAGCATTGCAAGATAAATAAAGTTATTTACATGACATTTTTTGAATTTTTCGGTTGTTTTGGTTAAAACCTGAAAAAATCTGATATTTATCCGAACTTTTTGGATTGTTCAAATTAATTTAAGCATTTCAAAAACAATATTTTTCCTATACTTTGGGGAATGGTTAACCGTAGAAAAATTTAGTACATATATTAAGTGACGTTTAAATCTGTAATTATTTTGGTTATTTTTAATTCTGAACAACCAGAAAAATCGCATAGGTATCAACGCAATAGCCTAATTGCAAACTGCCGTCCAAGTTTCTATATGCCAGAGGAGTTATTAAAAACTATCGAAACTCAATCTCAACGAGAACACTCTTCCCGTTCTGGCTTTGTAACCAACTTATTATTTTTTTTACTACTATCGCCGATTGGGAAGCAATTACAGAAAAATGCTAGTCTAAATCGCCGTACTATAGCCCAAGAGTTGGAACAGTCGCTGGTACTATTTCAGCAGCAGTTGCCTCTACATCAAATCAATCAGCTTGCAGCAGCCACTCAGCGATCGCAGGCTCAGATGATGACTTATTTAGTTCTATTGGGATTGCAAGCTTACCAAGCAAAAGAACGTTTGAATAAAAGTGCTGAACATTAAGTAATCAGCTTTGTTACTCCTAGTATTTTTCTATTTGAAAGTATGGTATACCAACTGACTTGGTATACCTTTTTTTTATCTATAAAAACCTTTAGAAAGTTATTAACTACAAATGCCGCAGCCAAGCTGGTACAACTATCGAAAGCGGATAGATGCAGAAGGGAATTGCGCAACCTTCTCGCCAAAACTAAGCTGACGTATGAGCCTTTATTGCAAATCAAATTGCTAGTTCACTTCTCGTGAATGCCCAATCTCCGATTGAATTAGCACTATCAAGCCGAACGATTAATATTCTTTTGTCTATTCCAATTGCTCGCCTTGGCTCTCAAAACAAAGAATATGAGAGATAAAGATAGAAATTGCCGCGATCTCTCAGCGAGAATTGTTAAATAACGATCTTTTTATGGTGTTGCAATTTTGACTTCGATCGGTGTATAATAACAGCGAAAGGACGTGATAGAGTAAAAAAGAATCTATTTAGTTAGTAGATACTTTTTGATTTGAGGTATTTGAATGCTCAAAGTGTAACTTTTTGTAACGTTGAAGAACCTTAAATGTTAAAATTAGAGGGCTTCATGCAGACACCACTATGTTGGCAAAAGGTTCTGATTAGCAAGCAGAGATAAGAGATTTTATATCCTTCCAAGTACTGCCGAGCAGCCGAAAACAAGCTTACAAAAGGCAGTAGCAAGCTTGAGCAGAAGATCGTCTCTAGTGCTTTTCGGCATAACTCAAAATAGTGAGAGAATTCCAGAACGTAGGAATTTCATAGTTTCGCTCTCAGTGAAGCTGCCGAAGCTGTCGAAGTTTCATCCAGCGATCGCTTTCTGAGCTGAAAAAGTGTTCATTTTTTAATTGTCTCTAAAATCTTCTCTACTGACCAGTGCTTTGCTATTGCTCTCACCAAAGCAGTTGCTTCTTCTTCTCTAAGAGACTCTACACTCTTAATCAAGGCTCTACAGTCGTCGCTAATCCTAATCGAGATAGGATTGGTCGATGGCAGGTTTTCGGCAGACACTTTTTGACTTCCCAAAACATCTCGATCGATAACTACAGCTAATACATCAACTGCTTGAGAATCTGGTAAACTTTCATGAAATGCTTCAACTGATGTAATTAACTTTGCTTGAAGAGAATCTACTTCATGCTTATTTACATCTGAAGTAACATTACAAGTAGAATTTTTAAGTTTTTTCAATTCCTGATGTTGACTAATAATGCTTCTAGCTTTAGAGTAAGTGATGTGTTCGCCCTTTTTAGCAAGTTCTAACGCCTCCTGGCGAGCGCTTTCAGAAGTAGAAGGAGCAGCTAGAAGATATAGAGCGGAGCTAGCAATAAATAAATCGGCAAATTTTGCCGATTTAAAAACTTCCGCCACCCTCATAAAGTTTCTTGCGGTTCGTTCCTTCCAACCAAATTCAGTTATTAGCCAATTGCTAAAATGCCCAAACCCAAGATATTGCTTGACTTCGATCAGCTTTTCGCCTATTTCAATAATATCTTGTGTCGTTCTACGCATCATTCTTTTGATTTCACAAGTATGCTTTTGGACAGCAATTTGTGCTTCCATGTCAAGAGCTGCATAATCAAAGCTTTGCTGTTTAGATTGATTCCCATTATCAATATGATAGAGATTTTCCACGTTCCATCTTCCTCACAACTTTTGAAGATTTCTCGGCATCAATCGATTCTGCATAAGAGGCTGTGTCTAGATAATTATGAAGCTACAGTAGGAGCTGCGTTCTACAAGTAGCGTGTAAGCCTTTCTTAAACAGCCGGATTGATTCCAGTAAGCAAAAGCCTGCTACACTCTCTAGGATCTTAGTAAAACACGAAAATCACCTTGTGAACGGTAATTTAACCTCCATTCTCTACGAATAAGCTAGCTGTGTGCGCAATTGAGCTTTTTAATGGCAGCTACTACAGGTTAACTTCATACCGCTTTGCATCACTTAGAGTACTGGCATATACTTTGCAAGTCATATTGGCTGAAGTAGTTTACATCATATATATCAATCTGATTTTGCTATTTGATTACCTTGAATCGACTTGTCTTGAGAGACACTCTTGATAGCCCAGTAAGTTGCGTTAAAAATTGTTTAGTTGAATATTAAACAAGTCTTTAACACACCGCACGATGCTACTTAAATTACCATAATACACTAATTATTTTGGTAATTTACATGACTATTTCTAGGGTGAGCGATCGCAGCAGTCAGAATGTTGAATCTGCACGATTTGCGTCAGATTGGGAAATTGCCGATCTAGCGATAGGATTTGATTGGTATATATTATTTAACTAATCGATCGTCTGCTCTACTAGCAACTTTTGTTCCTCTATTAGAGCCACTCAGTGTTTTAGGAAACGATTTCGGTTTCTATTACCATTTCTACAAGCAGGTAGTATGTCGCCCATCATTTTACACCGACAAAATACCAACAAAATCACTAATAATTAAAAATCTATCTGAAGAAGGAGGCAAACAAAGATTTAGTATAAAAATATACGCTATTAACAAAAAAACTCTTTTGATGAGAAAGCTGCTAATTCCCGAACTTTTCCGACCTTTATTGAATTGACAAATCAGGGTAAAAACACTGAGTTGACAAGCTTTTCATTTAACCAGAGTATAGATGTAAAGGTACTAAAAATCATACCTAAAGCTCTTCACCAGCCCCAATTAGAAAAAACAGAGGATGAGTAAGCATGATGATGCATCAGCTAGAGGTATCCGAACTAGAAGAGGAATTGTCTCAACCGAATTACGGAAAATTAAGAGCTGCTTTTCCTGCAAGTGTAGTGCGGCGGCGGGAAAGAAGAGCGGCTGACTTGACAGCAAACAAACAGAGGAGTCTACCCCAACTAGAACAGAAGACACCACAAGTGGTAGTCATGCAGCTACAGTCTTTTGAACAAGTGACGCAAGCCGTCGAAATTCTGTGGCAAGGTCAACCGCTAGTCTTAAATGTTGTACAGATGGATGCAGAGATAGCACAACGAGCAGTAGACTTTGTGGCTGGAGCAACTTACGCACTAGAAGGACAGCAACAATATCTAGCGGCAGGGATATTTCTGTTCGCACCGAGCGGCGTGCAGTTAGCGAACGCTATTGATGAAACATGCTTATAAAGTCGTGCGTTTTAGCACGTCTTGCTGTAAGAAATAGTGATGCATAATTGCGATCGCAATTGTTTGTACTAATTTTGATGCAGAGCAATCTATCCGATTGTTCCCCTTCTAGGAGTTAGCGGTTCGTGCAGCTTAAAGATATCCGTGAATGTCTTGCCAATCCCCCACCGTTTTATCCTTGCCAAGAGAAAGCACTGTGAAACACAGTGCCGATATAATTATGGGAGCAGATGGCGCAAGATTGGTATCTTAGCTCGATCTTGCGATCGCAGATCGCTACTATTGGTGAGGCTTGCCTTCCGCTAACTGGGGAAAATACCACCCACAGAAAGTGATGAATTCATCTAACGCAGCAGGCTCTAAACCTTGGCTATGCAGGTAGAAAATCCAATCTATTAACTCAAGCCAATTGAGCGTTCTCTTCAAATCGACTTCGTAAGTCCACTGAACATGACGTAGGGCTTTGGCACGTTTGCGATATTTCCAATACTTCATGACAGGTGATTTTTTGGGAGAGTCAAATATTGCCTGCGCGTAAATCACTGTCATAACAGCCTCGTTCGTAATATATACACCTTAATAGTCGATTGAGCTTTCTTTGTTCTAATTCTGGAACAGCTAGCGATAATGCATCGCAAGCTAAGCACAAACTTACTCTAGTTCTTATATCAGTTTACTCAATTTAGTTAATTAACGATCTGTATATTACAGAATTTTAAAAACTATGTAAATATATTTATGCAACATAGAACAATCATGTCTATATGAGAAAAAAGATAATCCACAAACAGAGGTGGTGGCGATTGGATTAAGCGATCGCCCCAAGAAGTTTTCTTTGGGTTGAGATAACCTTTTTCTCTGGGCTATTTCAATCAAACTGACATTTCATAAAAAAGTAAACAGCCCGCACCATCACGGGCTGACACGCGGCAGAGAAGGTTTAAAACTTTTGACCGATCTAACCCACACAAGGAATAGATATAAATGCCTTGAGCAGATACGAAAGGTAGATTTAAGCGTTAATCTTTTGCTCGTTCTTGAGTTAAAAAATAGCTGACAATTCACAGCTATAACGTTATAGCAGTTCTAAATGATTTGTAAACTAGGCTTCTAGCCTGCCGCAGGCTAGAAGCCTACGTTCATGAATCAAATAAGATTGCTATAGCAATGAAGTTTTGTAGACAATTTGGTTATATTTTTAGAAAAAATTGAATCATAAGATTTAGAATCTAAATTTACTCATAGGCGAACTCTAGAAATTACATAGCAAATTGATAAAAACTTAACTTAATTAGATAAATACAATATTTTCAGACTTAATAGAGTTTGTCGATACAGAAAAGTTCAGGTGTTGGACATCGACTCGGCAATTGATGACCTAGCACAGAACTGGATGAAAGCGTTATGCGAAATGCTCGTCCACCCGCTCCAACAGCGCGGCGATCGCGGCTTCAGGAGTCATGTTGTTTAAGCTGATGTTATCAGGTTTTAAGATGAGATTTGGAGCCTGAGAACAGCGTTTCAAACAGCCTGTTGTTTGAATAGTAACGCGATCGCCTAAACCGCGATCGCGCAACACCCCTTCTAGAACAGACACCAATTTGCTGCCACCTTTTTTCAGACAACCCGGCTTATAACAAGCAACAATCTTCACTTTGCCGTTTTCTGGTTGGCGATCGGAGTCATTATCTGAGTTTGCCGTCAGCTTGTGAATGCGATCGGCTTTCAATTTAAATTCGCCTGTCTCATACTTGAACTTTTGCTCCCCAAAGACTTCAATCCGATCGCCAGGTTTTAAGGTCAATCCAAGCCTAAAACGGGACTGTTTGGCGATTTTAATCCTCAACTGTCCGGTTGCAACCTCTAGTTGCAAGTATTTAGGTGTACTGTCTCGATCGACAGTAAAACCTAAAAATTTCCCTTCTACATGAAGTGCCAACAGGCGATCGTGTTTAAGCTTGCTCATATCCCCTACTCCTTGTGAGTACGCTTGCAGAGCCTTTTAGCCTCTACAGTCTGCGGTAATTTCATGGGTTCCGGTAAGTTTGGGATTGCTAGTTCCCAACCGTTAGCTAAGGTAAAAATTTTACCCTCAGATCCTTCTGTTTGGTTTACTACTTCTTCCTCAAGATCTTTTTTGGCAACATAAATTACCAAATGTCCGGTAGCATTTTGACGCAACATGACTTTCATTTGATTTCCTCAACTGCTTCTAGTTCTTTTTTGCGACAACCAACGATAAAACCTTTTTCGATAAAATGCACGGCGTAGATATAGGAATTTTGCAAAAACGTACCAATACTGACGATGTAGCCGATCTCTCCCTTTTTCGCTAGTGTTGCGCCAATTTCTTGCCCTGGGTACGTACCATCGTTGCGGATTAGCTTGCGAGTTTTTACTTTTGAGCCAATTTCAAAAGCTGGTGGCAAGTCTAGCTCTAATTCATCTGATTGCATGGGATTACCTCTGAGATAGGATTGTACGGTTTCACTTAAGGTTCATACAAATAGGCAGTAGAGGAGCAGAGGGGCAGAGCGGCAGAGGAGGGATTATTTGTTTTTTTCATGTGATGAAATGGAACTAGATTCATTAGTTCTTGCAGATCGAGGCTGCGTTTGTTTTGTACCGATTGCTGCCGTACTGCATCTAAGATGGATTGGGTTTCATCTGTGTTTAAACTAATGCCCTGCTGCTGTAGCAAATTAGATACTAAGTGCCTACCTGAGTGCTTGCCTACGACTAAACGCCGCTCCCACCCCACTTCTTCGGGAGCGAATGGCTCGTAAGTCACGGGATTTTGCAAAACGCCATGAGCGTGAATACCAGATTCATGAGCAAAAGTATTTTCACCCACGATCGCCTTCCAAGGAGGTACTTTGCAACCCGATGCGGTTGCTACCAGTCGGGACAGTTCTAATAACCGCGTCGTGTCAATCCCCAAATCGATCCCTTGAAGGCGTTTGAGTGCCATGACGACTTCTTCTAAAGCCGCATTGCCAGCTCTTTCCCCCAAACCATTCACTGTTGTATTTACCGATAAGGCTCCCGCTTGCAGTCCAGCTAAAGCATTTGCCGTTGCCAAGCCAAAGTCATTATGGGTATGCATTTCTACAGGTATCGATAAATACATCACCAATTGCTTGACTTTGGTGTATGTAGTAAAAGGGTCGAGAATTCCTACAGTGTCGCAAAAGCGAAACCTTGATGCGCCCCACTCTTGAGCGTAAAGGGCGACATCCAAAAGGAAATTTTCATCAGCTCTAGAGGAATCTTCACCCCCGACTGCTACCCAAAGATTGCGATCGCGGGCGAAAGTAATCGCATCTTTGAGTTTTTGCAACATTACGCGCCACTGTCCGTGAAACTTGGCAGCAATTTGAATCTCAGAAACGGGAATGGATATATGTACTCGCTGCAAACCACAGGCGATAGAAGCCTGAAGATCTGAAATTGTGGCGCGGTTCCAACCTAAAAGTTTAGCTGACAAACCCAACTCAGAAATTGCCGCGATCGCTTTAGTTTCAACTTCTCCCATTGCGGGGATACCAACTTCTAATTCACTTACACCAATCGCGTCTAGAAATTTGGCGATCGCTATTTTTTCCTCAATTGTGAAAGCAACACCCGCCGCCTGTTCTCCATCTCGTAGTGTCGTGTCATTAATCGCGATCGGATTCATAGCACAATAGCCCTCGTAGCATTTAGGTTTTCGCTCTTGAGTTTCAGATTTCAATCTCAGATGCGTGTCAATACTTTTCGGTTAAGGCAAGATCCCCCCTAGCCCCCCTTGAAAAGGGGAGGACTTCTGCCCCCTTTTGAAGCGGGTTGAGGGATCGCCAAGATTTTTGCATTGACGCTGCCAAGATGTATCAAAGTGTGTGTAGCCGTTCAAAATGGTAGGATGCCAGCAAAATTTACTTCATCGATCGCAATAACAAATAGCCGAAACAGCCATTCACAATTGCAGGAACAACTATCAAACTGAGGATAGCAACTAAGACTGTAAACATAATGTTACCCATTAAGAGTAATGTGAGGTTTGTTCTCTAGCCAAGCAAAAATTCGTGCTAATTGATCTATGGAAATCAAACCGTATTGCCAAAGAATCATAGGTAGGGGAGCCTAATCTAACTCATGGTGATGCAAGCATTACATCTATGTCCTATTCGCAGGTTGAACAAAAGCCAAAGTTAGGCTATCTTCTGCTAAGAAATGAGCGAGATGAAAGGCACGTTCTTCAGTCTTCAATAAAATTTGCTCGTACAAATAGCGAGTAGCGCGATCGCCTACACTTTCTGCTTGAGCAGCTTGACGACGAATGGGATCGATCGCTGCTTGTTCGGCTTGCAGATCGTTTTCTACCATTTGGCGACAGGAAAAAATTCCATCTGCTTCTGGCGTAAAACAGCACAATTCTGCGAGTTTAGTAAAGCTAGCTGCTGGTACGCCGCCTAGTCCATCCAAGCGTTCGCCAACGTCGTGTACGTGTGCTTGAACTTGTTCGTAACTCTCGCTGAAATACTGGTGCAGCATATAAAATTCTGCACCTTCAACGACAAAGTGATGCTTTTGATATTGTAAATAAAGAGCTTGAAAACTTGCTAGGATAATATTTAATCCTTCACAAACGGGAACGGTAACTTCATGCCCTAAACCAATGGGGTTATCTAGCACTTCTCCGAAATTACGTAATACAGTTGCTTGTGTCATTAATTTTCTCCTTTTGATTTTGGTAATTGGTAAGTCAAAAGTCAAAAGTGAAAAGTTAAAACAGTACTCACAAATGACAAATGACAAATGACAAACTAAGAAAAAATGTCTGCTGTCCAGCAGCGTTCTAACCAATCGAGTAATTCTTGGCGAGTGGCTAAGAAATGCTGTACGGTGCTGCGGACGAGAAAGGCAGCGATCGCACTATTAACTTCAACCACTAAAGAACCATCCGCAGGACAACAACAGGGGATACTTAACTCTTGTAAGCGGTGGTAAATTCGCCAGCGATCGCTGACGGGTATTTCGACAACTTGGACATTTGGATCGGAACTGGTGGGCTTAAACATAAGCAAGGTGTCCTTTTTAAAAATTTTCTCAATTATTAATTACGGGATATATAGCAATCCTATTTGATTTACAAACGGAGCAGGCTTCTAGCCTACTTTTCAAATCATTTAGAACTGCTATAGCAGTCTTAAATTATTAGATTTGGTTTGAAAATCGGGAGTCGGGAGTCGGGAATCGGGAGCCGAGAAGAGTGTATTTTGATTCTTCCGTCTCCTATTTTTTGACTTTTGACTTTTAACTTTTGACTTTTAATTGTTGTTCGAGTTTTTCGATCCGTTCTAATAAAGAACGAATGATGCTTGCTTCTATATCAGGTAGTTTTGCGTGTTCTAGGGGACAGCCACGCACACCTTTATGGCAAATATTGCGCCCAGGAACTCCTACCGCAGTACAGTCTGAGGGGACATCTCGCAAGATAATTGAACCTGCACCAATGCGGACGCGATCGCCAATTTGAATATTGCCTAAAACTTTCGCACCTGCACCCACGACTACGTTTTTGCCCAAGGTAGGATGGCGTTTACCAGTTTCTTTCCCTGTCCCGCCAAGGGTGACACCTTGATAAATCAGTGCGTAGTCTCCGACGATCGCAGTCTCTCCAATGACTACACCCATGCCGTGATCGATAAACACGCCTTGCCCGATCTGTGCGCCTGGGTGAATTTCAATTCCCGTTAAAAATCGTCCTAGATGAGAAATCAAGCGGGGAACAAACGCAACTCCATGACAATGCAACCAGTGCGCGAGACGATGCAGCACCATTGCATGAAAGCCAGGGTAGCAACAAAGTACCTCGAACCAATTACGTGCTGCCGGATCGCGATCGAAGATAATCTGAAAATCTGTCAATAATGGCTGCAAAAATGACAAACGCAATTGTTTGTCCGTCTTTTGGGTTGTAAGGGTATTGGAGAGCTGTTGCATTGGACTTGATGGAGTGGAGGAGCCGTGTGTTATCTCTGCTTATATCAGGCAGCTCTACCCGCAGCTATGCAGCCGATGTCGATTGGATTTATTGGATATATTAATTTGTACTCAATTAATCTAAACCCCAACTCAATTGGGATTTGCAAGCTGAAAAAAAGTTTTTTTGGAGTTGGGGTACTAGTATTTTTAAGTTAGGGGTACTAGTATTGATCGGGGTAGGGAGTAAGTATTTGTGTACTCAAAACTAAACTCTTAACCCAACAGGATTTAACGGCATTTTCATAACTGTTTTTTGGATATATTAACTTGTACTCATCTGCGATCGAGGGTTTGTAAGCTAAATTGCGATCGCTATCCAAATAATTAAAATAATCTTAAGTTAGTTTGTTCGGCAAAAAAGGGATATTTTAGATACAGAATTAAATTTTGCGAAGTCACTGGGGTAGTCCTGAATTGACTACTCTAGTTATTTACCCTCGAAGTGCCTAAGTAAATAGCATTTTGGGGGGCGATCGCATATGCTTTGAGTACAGAATGGAAAAAGCCAAAAAGCAACTCAAATCGCATTCAAACCCTTGCTAGGATTAAATTCAATGCGAGTACAGAAATACTTGAACCCCTTCACCATAAATACTCGTACCTCAGCCAAAAAATACTAGTACCCATACCCAAAAACTTTTTTTAAAAGCTGCTAAAACCTTAATATTTAAAAGCTGCAATTTTTGAGTACAAGTTTAATCAATTCAATAAATTCTATCCCGAACCACGGCAACAGCATCTTTTGAGGCGGCTGCTATAAAACCTATATCGCTAAACACCTGATGCACCAACAAAAACTTCAATGACACCACCACCTACCGGACTCCTAACCCCCACCACAACACCAGCAAAAACTAAAACTAAATCTGGCAGTTGTGGTTGTAGCAGTAAAACCGATGCCGCACCTAGTTTAGATGAAAAAATGAAGGCGCGGATCGAGAAGCATCCTTGCTATAGCGAAGAAGCGCACCATCACTACGCTAGAATGCACGTTGCAGTAGCACCAGCTTGTAATATTCAGTGCAACTATTGCAACCGTAAATATGACTGTGCTAATGAAAGCCGTCCTGGTGTTGTCAGCGAGTTATTAACACCGGAAGAAGCAGCGCACAAAGTCTTGGTAATTGCAGGTAAGATTCCTCAGATGACCGTGTTGGGAATTGCGGGACCTGGAGATCCTTTAGCGAATCCAGAAAAGACTTTTCGCACCTTTGAGTTGATTGCAGACAAAGCACCGGATATCAAACTTTGCTTGTCAACCAATGGCTTGATGCTTCCCGATTACGTCGATCGCATTAAACAATTGAATGTGGATCACGTCACTATTACTATTAATATGGTTGACCCAAAGGTTGGCGAGAAGATTTATCCTTGGGTTCACTACAGACGCAAGCGCTACAGAGGGATTGAAGGAGTCAAGATTCTGCACGAACGGCAGATGGAAGGATTGCAAGCCCTCAGAGAAGCCGATATTCTGTGCAAAGTGAATTCGGTCATGATTCCAGGAGTCAATGACGAGCATCTAGCCGAAGTCGATGAAGTTATTCGTGCTAACGGGGCATTTCTCCACAATATCATGCCCCTGATCTCTGCCCCAGAACACGGTACTCACTTCGGTTTAACGGGTCAGCGCGGACCCACACCCAAAGAACTGAAGTCATTACAGGATAAGTGTTCTGGCAACATGAAAATGATGCGCCATTGTCGTCAGTGTCGCGCCGATGCAGTGGGATTGTTAGGCGAAGACCGCAGCCAGGAATTTACTAAAGAGAAATTCATGGAAATGACTCCAGAGTATAACTTGGAGACACGCCAAGAAGTTCACGCCGGAATTGAGAAGTCTAAGGAAGAAATCAAAGCTGTCAAAGAGAAAGCTATAGAGACATTGCATACTGTAGAGACGTTACATGTAACGTCTCTACAGGACAATCCAAAAATCTTAGTTGCAGTTGCTACCAAAGGCGGCGGTTTGGTTAACCAGCACTTCGGTCATGCGAAGGAATTCCAAGTTTTTGAAGTGGATGCCAACGAAGCTAAATTTGTCGGACACCGCAAAATCGACCACTATTGCCAAAGTGGATATGGCGAGGAAGCGACTCTAGACCACATTATCAAAGCGATCGCCGATTGCAAAGCAGTTTTGGTTTCTAAGATCGGTCATTGTCCTCAAGAAGAATTGCACAAAGCTGGAATCCAGGCTGTTGAAGCTTACGACGTGATTGAGAAAGTTGCAAGTGAATTTTACGCGCAATATCTGCAAAATCAGCAAGGAGAATAGTCATGGCTTACAAAATTACCAGCCAATGTATTTCCTGCAACCGTTGTCTTTCTGTCTGCCCCACGGATGCTATCAAAGTCACTGACGGCAAGCACTGGATCGATCCCACTCTTTGTACAAACTGCGTTGGCAGTGCTTATAGCGTACCTCAATGCGCTGCTGGTTGTCCCACATATGACGGTTGTATTCCACAACCTAGCGATTATTGGGAATCGTGGTTTACTACCTACAACCGCTTGGTTGGTAAGTTAACCAAGAAACAAGACTATTGGGAACGCTGGTTTGATACTTACTCCGAAAAATTCTCCGATCTGAAATTGACTACGCTTCATAACTAATGCACGGGCGGGTTGAACCGCAAGATTGTTGGTTTTAGTTCAGGTATTCGCGAACAAACCCGCCCCTACAATCCCCTACTCCCTACTCCCTAATCATGCAAACTTGCATTTATCTCGACAACAACGCCACCACTAGGGTAGACCCAGAAGTTGTAGAAGCAATGCTGCCTTACCTGAGCGAATATTACGGCAATCCCTCCAGTATGCATTCTTTTGGCGGGCAAGTCGGCAAAGTGGTAAAACAAGCACGGCAACAAGTTGCAGCCCTAATTGGCGCAGATGATTCAGAAATTATCTTCACGAGTTGCGGTACGGAAGGAGATAACGCCGCCATTCGCGCCGCCTTGCAAGCACAACCAGACAAGCGGCATATTGTGACGACTCAAGTAGAACATCCAGCAGTGCTGAATGTCTGCAAGCAGTTGGAAACTCAAGGTTATACCGTTACCTATCTTTCCGTAAATCGCCAGGGACAAATCGATTTGGATGAGTTGGCAGCATCAATGACAGGTAATACAGCCTTAGTCACGATTATGTATGCCAACAACGAAACAGGCGTAGTATTTCCGATCGAACAGATTGGATTGCGAGTCAAAGAGTATGGCGCTATCTTCCACGTCGATGCGGTGCAAGCAGTAGGGAAAATTCCCCTGAATATGAAGACTAGCACTGTAGATCTATTAACTCTGTCCGGTCACAAGTTACACGCACCCAAGGGTATTGGTGCTTTGTACGTGCGACGAGGTGTCAGATTCCGTCCCCTATTGGTGGGAGGACATCAGGAACGCGGACGTAGGGCGGGAACGGAAAACGTACCAGGAATTGTTGCTTTGGGTAAAGCTGCCGAAATCGAACTGGCGCATTTAGCAGCCACAACCAAGAAACAAAAGCAACTGCGCGATCGCTTAGAAAAAACTCTACTTGAGACAATCCCCGACTGTGAAGTAAATGGCGATGTCTTCGACGGCAAGCTACGCAAAAACAGATTGCCCAACACGACCAACATTGGCTTTAAGTATATCGAAGGTGAAGCCATCCTCTTATCCCTGAACCAATTTGGCATTTGCGCCTCATCCGGTTCTGCCTGCACTTCTGGTTCCTTAGAACCATCCCACGTATTGCGATCGATGGGCTTACCCTACACGACTTTGCACGGTTCGATCCGGTTTAGCCTTTCCCGTTACACCACAGATGCCGAGGTTGACGCAGTTTTAGCAGTAATGCCTAGTATTGTCGAACGCCTCCGCGCCCTCTCACCCTTCAACAACGACCAAGCCGATTGGCTGCAAGGTCGGGAAGAAACATTAGCTCATCGATAGGAGCAGAGGTGCTTCAGGGGCAGGGGAGAAATAACTGTCAACCGTTAACTGTCAACTGCCAACCAACAACACTCAACCAACTACCAACTACCAAATTGTGCCATGTGGGATTATACAGATAAAGTTATGGAACTCTTCTACAATCCTAAAAACCAGGGATTGCTAGAAGACGATCGCGAATCAGGAATAGCAGTTGTATTTGGCGAAGTGGGCAGTATTGCTTGTGGAGATGCCCTGAGACTGCACCTCAAGATTGAAGTCGATGCCGATAAAATTCTGGATTCGCGTTTTCAAACTTTTGGCTGCACCAGCGCGATCGCTTCTTCTTCTGCTTTGACTGAGTTAATCAAGGGTTTAACCTTAGATGAAGCGCTCAAAGTTACCAACAAGGAAATAGCAGAATACCTAGGCGGACTGCCAGAAGCTAAGATGCACTGTTCGGTAATGGGACAGGAAGCACTAGAAGCAGCGATTTATAAATACCGTGGGATTCCGCTCGAAGCTCATGAAGAAGATGAAGGGGCATTAGTTTGCAGTTGTTTTGGAATTAGCGAAACCAAGGTTCGCCGCGTGATTCGAGAAAATAACCTCACCACTGCCGAACAGGTAACGAGTTATGTCAAGGCGGGTGGCGGGTGCGGTTCTTGTCTAGCAGATATCGATGACCTAATTGCTGCCGTGCAACGGGAACCAGTTGTAGGCGTACAGGTTGCTACAGGGATTGCAGCAACGAAAGAGCAACCGCAACGTCCGCTGACAAACGTGCAAAAGATCGCCCTAATTCAAAAAGTTTTGGATGAAGAAGTTAGACCCCTATTAATTGCCGATGGGGGAGATGTGGAACTGTACGACGTGGATGGCGATCGCGTCCAAGTATTGCTGCAAGGTGCGTGCGGTTCTTGCTCTAGCAGTACGGCAACCCTCAAAGTTGCGATTGAAGCAAAGTTACAAGAGCGCGTCAACCAAAACTTGTTAGTAGAAGCAGTTTAGCAGTTACAAAGCATAAATAGGCGTAATTAGCAATATCTATGCAAGATTTCTCTGTTCCAGTTCCTAAAGTTTTAGCAGTTGAGCGATCGCCCCCAGCGATGTTCGAGCTAAGCGATCGCGGATAAATAGGCGATCGTCGCTACACAACCCAGACCAACAACCACTAACTAATTTCAGGAGAAACAACCATGACTGACAATATTAGACAGATTGCATTCTACGGTAAAGGCGGGATCGGTAAATCCACCACTTCTCAAAATACGATCGCAGGTTTGGCTGAATTAGGCGAACGGATTATGATCGTAGGCTGCGACCCCAAAGCAGACTCCACTCGCTTGATGTTGCACAGTAAAGCCCAAACCACCATTCTACACCTAGCTGCCGAACGGGGCGCAGTAGAAGACCTAGAACTAGAAGAAGTTCTACTCACAGGTTACAAAGATGTCCGCTGCGTAGAATCTGGCGGTCCCGAACCAGGTGTAGGCTGCGCGGGTCGTGGTATCATCACCGCAATTAACTTCCTAGAAGAAAACGGAGCCTACGAAGACCTCGACTTTGTTTCTTACGACGTATTAGGTGACGTAGTTTGTGGCGGTTTTGCTATGCCAATCCGCGAAGGTAAGGCACAAGAAATTTATATCGTCACCTCTGGTGAAATGATGGCGATGTATGCTGCCAACAACATTGCACGAGGCATTCTCAAGTACGCTCACTCTGGTGGTGTACGCTTGGGTGGTTTAATCTGCAACAGCCGCAAAGTTGACCAAGAAATCGAACTGATCGAAACTTTAGCAGCTCGGCTCAACACCCAAATGATCCACTTCGTACCACGCGACAACGTTGTACAACACGCAGAACTGCGCCGCATGACTGTAATTGAGTACGCACCCAATTGCAACCAAGCCAACGAGTATCGTGCCCTTGCCAAGAAGATCAAAGAAAACGACAAGCTCACCATTCCCACCCCAATTTCGATGGACGAATTGGAAGAGTTACTCGTCGAATTCGGTATCCTGGGCGACGACAAAGAATACGAGCATCTCGTTGGCAAAACTGCGGAAGAAGTTGCAGCCGTTTAATCCTGAAGGGACAAGGGAGACAAGGAAGACTTGGGGGACAAGGAAGACTTGGGGAATTTAACTACTATCTTCTTCCCCGATTCCCGACTCCCGACTCCCGACAACCCACACCCTACACCCTTTCTTCACCCCGACTCCCTACACTCAAGAGAGGCAAATTATGACACCTCCTGAAAACACGACTCTAGAACAAGCAAATACTACGGTAGACAAGAAAGCACTGATTAAAGAAGTCCTAGAACTTTACCCAGATAAAGCCAAGAAAAAACGGGAAAAACACCTCAACGTCTACGAAGAAGGAAAATCCGACTGCGGCGTTAAATCGAATATCAAGTCCGTCCCTGGTTCTATGACCACCCGTGGCTGTGCCTACGCAGGTTCTAAGGGTGTGGTCTGGGGTCCGATCAAAGATATGATCCACATCAGCCACGGTCCCGTAGGTTGCGGTTATTACTCCTGGTCTGGTCGTCGCAACTACTACATCGGTACGACAGGGATCGACACCTTCGGCACAATGCAATTTACTTCCGACTTCCAAGAACGCGATATCGTTTTCGGCGGTGACAAAAAACTGGCGAAGCTAATTACCGAGTTGGACGAACTTTTCCCACTCAACCGAGGCGTTTCCATTCAGTCTGAATGTCCCATTGGTCTAATTGGAGATGATATTGAAGCCGTAGCGAAAAAGGCAGCGAAAGAAATTGGTAAAACCGTTGTTCCAGTACGCTGCGAAGGTTTCCGTGGAGTTTCCCAATCGCTGGGACACCACATTGCTAATGATTCTATCCGTGACTGGGTTTTCCCCCAAGCAGATAAGAAGAAGAAAGAGTTGGGCATTGAAGGGACACCCTACGATGTTGCGATTATCGGTGACTACAACATTGGCGGTGATGCTTGGTCTAGCCGCATCCTGCTAGAAGAAATTGGCTTGCGCGTAGTCGCCCAGTGGTCGGGAGACGGCACGCTCCACGAAATGATGATGACTCCAACAGTGAAGCTGAATTTGGTTCACTGCTACCGCTCCATGAACTACATCAGCCGTCACATGGAAGAGGCTTATGGTATTCCCTGGTTGGAGTATAACTTCTTTGGTCCCACCAAGATTGCTGAGTCCTTGCGGGAGATTGCTTCTAAGTTTGACGAAACAATTCAGCAAAAAGCAGAAGAAGTTATCGCTAAATACCAGGCACAATGCGATGCAGTCATAAAGAAATATCTCCCGCGTCTCGAAGGCAAGACTGTAGCATTGATGGTTGGTGGCTTGCGTCCTCGTCACGTCGTCCCAGCGTTCTATGACTTGGGGATGAAGTTGATCGGTACTGGCTATGAATTCGGTCATGGCGACGATTACAAGCGTACCACTCACTACATCGAAAATGGCACGTTGATCTACGATGACGTTTCTGCTTTTGAATTCGAGCAGTTTGTTAAAGAATTGAAGCCGGATCTGATTGCTTCTGGAATTAAAGAAAAATACGTCTTCCAGAAAATGGCGCTGCCCTTCCGTCAAATGCACTCCTGGGATTACTCCGGTCCATATCACGGTTATGACGGCTTTGCAATTTTTGCTAGAGATATGGATTTAGCGCTGAATAGCCCGACATGGAGTTTAATCGGCGCTCCGTGGAAGAAAGAGAGCTGAGGGAGCTGAGGGAGCTGAGGGAGCTGAGGGAGCTGAGGGAGCAAGACAATTCGTAAGTTGTAAGTAAAACCTCTTGCCTCTTCTCACACCCCACACCCCACACCCCACACCCTACACCCTTTCTTTACGCACCACACACCACTTTCTTCCCCCAGCCCCTAATATTGGAGAACAGTCATGGCTCAAAACAACATAGACAACATTAAGGATCACGCTACGCTGTTTCATCAGGACGAGTACCAAGAGTTATTTCAGGCTAAAAAACAGTTTGAAGGTGGGCACAGTCCAGAAGAGGTTGCCCGCGTTGCAGACTGGACGAAAACCTGGGAATACCGCGAAAAGAATTTTACTCGTGAAGCTTTGACCGTGAATCCTGCTAAAGCTTGTCAGCCTTTAGGCGCAATCCTGGCTGCTGTAGGTTTTGAAGGTACTCTGCCTTTCGTTCACGGTTCTCAAGGTTGCGTAGCTTACTTCCGCAGCCACTTTACTCGCCATTTCAAAGAACCATTTTCTGCTGTTTCTTCCTCTATGACTGAGGATGCAGCGGTGTTTGGCGGACTCAACAACATGATCGATGGCTTGGCGAATAGCTACAATCTCTACAAGCCGAAAATGATCGCCCTTTGCACTACCTGCATGGCAGAAGTCATTGGAGATGACTTGGGTGCTTTTATCAAAACTTCCAAGGAAAAGGGATCTGTACCCGAAGATTTTCCAGTTCCCTACGCCCATACACCCAGCTTTGTCGGCTCCCACATTACGGGCTACGACAACATGATGAAAGGAATTCTGTCAAATCTGACTGAAGGCAAGAAGCAAGCAACAACCAACGGCAAGATCAACTTTATTCCTGGTTTTGAAACATATATTGGCAACTTGCGGGAAGTCAAGCGTTTAGCATCCTTGATGGGCGTTAACTATACTCTACTGGCAGATAATTCAGATTACCTCGACTCTCCTAATGATGGCGAGTACAGGATGTACCAGGGTGGCACTCCCTTAGAAGATGCAGCAGATTCGATTAATGCTGAAGCAACGATCGCTTTCCAAGCATACTCTACCACCAAGACGCGGGAGTACATTACAAAAGAGTGGAAACAAACCACTTCAGTTACCCGTCCTGTCGGTATCCGAGGCACGGATGAGTTTTTGATGAAACTATCAGAACTCACCGGACAGCCAATTCCCAAAGAATTAGAAGACGAACGGGGACGTGCAGTGGATGCGCTGACTGATTCCCAAGCATGGTTGCACGGCAAGCGCGTTGCTCTGTATGGCGATCCAGATCTCGTCATCGGATTGGTGCAATTTCTCCTAGAAGTGGGCGCTGAACCCGTACACATCGTAGTGTCAAACAGCAACGAAGTATTCGAGCAAGAATTGCAAGCAATCTTGGATGCTAGCCCCTTTGGTAACACTGCCAAGATTTGGGGTGGTAAGGATCTGTGGCATATGCGATCGCTCCTCTTTACCGAACCTGTAGACTTACTGATCGGCAATTCCTACGGTAAGTACCTGTGGCGCGACACCCACACCCCACTCGTACGAATTGGCTACCCAATCTTCGATCGCCACCACTTGCACCGCTATGCCACCTATGGCTATCAAGGAGCAATCAACCTGCTCAACTGGATTGTCAACACGCTACTCGACGAACTCGATCGCAATACCATCGTTCCCGCCAAGACCGATATTTCTTACGACTTGATTCGATAATCGCTGGGCGATCGGTAATTGGTAGTAGAGAAATCTTATCAATTACCAATTACCTTCCAATACTCCAATTCATCCCATCAGCCATGTCTACCATCACCCACACAAGCGATCGCTCTGTAATTCCCGAAAAAATTCCAGGCTTCGATCTACTCTCTCCCCTACGTCGATGGGTGAATCAAATCCAAATATGCGATCGCCATACTGCCCATCTCATTTGTCAAGTCATTCCCTGCTGCTGCCCTTTTGAACGAGACGTAACTCTACTCGGACGCACCTTTCACATTCCCGCACTCTGCGAACTAAATCCACTCTACAACGAGCTTATAGGCTTGCGCTTTCGCAGCCTATCCTACCTCTCAGATGAGTGTGGCGAAGATGTCACGAAATACATTTGTTAATCGGTAAGTCAAAAGTCAAAAGTCAAAACTGTTAGAAGTTAAAGATTACGACTAACCCCATGTGTGACTTTGTAATAGCCCCCTTTCTAGGGGGTTGGGGGATCGGAGAACTGCGCCATTCACGAAGAGATCCCCCCTAGCCCCCTTTCAAAAGGGGGGAACAAGAGTAAAGTTGCACCGAAGCGTGACTAACCACTCACCAGATCGTCCCACGCACCACTCCACCACCAGCTAAGTCATGAAAATCACCCAAGGTAAAATTAACGAGCTGCTCAGCGAGCCAGGATGCGAACACAATCACCACAAACAAGGACAAAAGAAAAATAAGTCCTGTCAGCAACAAGCTCAACCAGGAGCGGCTCAAGGGGGTTGTGCCTTTGATGGCGCATCGATCGCCCTCGTCCCCATTACTGATGCGGCTCATTTAGTCCACGGACCGATCGCTTGTTCTGGTAACTCTTGGGGTAGTCGTGGCAGTCTTTCTTCTGGTTCCCATCTCTACAAAATGGGCTTTACGACTGACTTGAATGAGAACGATGTCATCTTCGGCGGCGAAAAAAAGCTGTACAAAGCCATTATGGAAGTGCAGCAACGCTACAATCCTGCTGCGGTATTTGTCTACTCTACCTGTGTCACTGCCCTGATTGGCGATGACTTGGATGCAGTCTGCGAAGCCGCTACCAATAAAATCGGTATACCCGTCGTCCCCGTGAATTCCCCTGGCTTTATTGGGAGTAAAAATCTTGGCAATCGTGTCGGTGGTGAAGCCTTACTAGAATACGTTATCGGTAGCGCCGAACCAGAATTTACCACCCCCTACGATATCAACCTGATTGGCGAGTACAACATTGCTGGAGAATTGTGGGATGTTTTGCCTCTGTTTGAAAAATTAGGTATTCGAGTCCTTGCCAAAATTACGGGTGATGCCAAGTACAACGAAGTTCGCTATGCCCACCGCGCCAAACTCAATGTGACGATCTGCTCCAAAGCGCTGATCAACGTGGTGAGAAAGATGGAGGAACGCTACGGCATTCCTTATATTGAAGAATCTTTCTACGGCGTGGATGACATGAATCGCTGTTTGCGCAATATTGCAGCAAAACTGGGCGATACAGATTTGCAAGAGCGAGTCGAGAAATTAATTGCCGAAGAAACTACGGCGTTAGATGTTGCCCTAGCCACGTATCGCGATCGCCTTCAAGGTAAGCGCGTTGTCCTTTATACCGGAGGTGTGAAAAGTTGGTCGATTATCTCTGCGGCTAAAGACTTGGGGATGGAAGTTGTCGCCACTAGCACGAAAAAAAGTACCGAGGAAGATAAAGCCCGCATTAAAGAACTGCTGGGTAAAGACGGCATCATGCTAGAAAAAGGCAATGCTCAAGAATTGCTACGGACGATCGCCCAAACAAAAGCAGATATGTTGATTGCTGGTGGTCGCAATCAATACACAGCCCTCAAAGCCAAAATTCCCTTTTTAGACATCAACCAAGAACGCCATCATCGCTACGCCGGATATACAGGCACGATCGAAATGGCGCGAGAACTGGATGAAGCCCTGCACAGCCCCGTGTGGAAACAAGTGCGTAAGCTCGCACCTTGGGAAGAGGGACAAGGGGAACAAGGAGACAAGGGGGACAAGGGGGACAAGGGGGACAAGGGGGACAAGGAAGCAACTACCAACTACCCATTACCCATTACCAATTCAAAATCCAAAGTCCAATCTTCCAAAAAGGCAGTTGCGGTTAATCCTTTGAAGCAAAGTCAGCCTTTGGGTGCAGCCTTAGCATATTTAGGATTAAAAGGTGTGATGCCTCTGTTTCACGGTTCTCAGGGTTGTACTGCTTTCGCCAAAGTCATGTTAGTACGGCATTTTCGGGAAGCAATTCCCCTATCCACCACGGCAATGACCGAAGTTAGCACTATCTTGGGTGGCGAAGACAATATCGAGCAAGCAATCCTAACGCTGATGGAGAAATCAAAACCAGAAATTATCGGTCTGTGTACCACTGGACTAACGGAAACTAGAGGCGATGACATGGAAGGTATCCTCAGAAGCATTCGCAAACGTCACCCAGAATTAACTGATTTGCCGATCGCATTTGCCTCTACACCTGATTTTAAAGGTGCATTGCAAGATGGTTTTGCCGCAGCCGTGGAAAGCATAGTCAAGGAACTGCCTCAACCTGGAGAAACCAGATTAGACCAAATCAATCTCTTGGTAAGTTCTGCGTTTACGCCAGGGGACGTACAGGAGATTAAAGAGATCGTCTCAGCCTTTGGACTAAAACCCATCGTCGTACCCGATCTTTCCGCCTCGCTCGACGGTCACTTGGATGATTCCTACAGCGCGGTGACGGGTGGTGGTACGACTTTGGCAGAACTCAGAGCGATGGGGACTTCGTTGTTTACCCTAGCACTAGGTGAGAGCGTGCGCGGTGCGGCGGAGATTATGCAAAAACAGTTTGGTATACCCTACGAAGTCTTTCCGCAACTAACTGGATTAGATGCAGTCGATGACTTTTTCCAAGGACTTGTAGATTTGAGCGGTAATGAAGTCCCAGAAAAATACTGCCACCAACGCCGCCAGTTGCAAGATGCCATGCTCGATGCTCACTTCTATTTCGGGCGCAAGCAAGTATCGCTAGCACTAGAACCAGATTTACTGTGGTCGATCGCTGGGTTTTTGCGATCGATGGGAACTGAAATTCATACCGCAGTCACAACCACAAAATCGCCCCTTTTAGAGCAACTACCAGTCGAGAGCGTCACAATTGGTGATTTAGAGGACTTCGAGCAATTAGCAGTAGGTTCTGACCTGCTGATCGGTAATTCCCATACTAAAGCGATCGCCCGTCGCCTCGACACTCCCTTCTATCGCCTCGGTTTCCCCGTATTCGATCGCTTAGGTAACGGACAGCGTTGCACAGTCGGCTACCGAGGCACCATTCAGCTTTTATTCGATCTTGGCAACCTGTTTCTAGAGGCAGAGGAGCGAGGAGCGAGGAGTGAGGAGTGAGGGGAAGAAGAGAGCTGACCCAGCTGGGGGAGCTGGGGGAGCAACTACCAACCACCAACTACCAACCACCAACTACCAATTACCAATTACCAATTACCAATTACCAATTCGGAGGATCGGTATGAAAATTGCCTTCACAACTAACGACAGAGTTCATATTAATGCTCACTTTGGTTGGGCGAAAAAGATTGATGTTTATGAAGTTTCGCCAGAAGGGTATCAGTTTGTAGAAACACTCCGATTTGATGGCGATCTTAAAGAAGATGGTAATGAGGACAAATTACTGCCAAAAATTGAAGCCCTATATGATTGCACGATTGTTTATGTATCGGCAATTGGAGGAAGTGCAGCAGCTCGGTTAATTAAGAAGCGCATTACACCAATTAAAGCCAGATCTGAAGATGACGAAATTCTCGATATTTTGGAAAAGTTAGTTCAAACTTTGAAAGGCAGCCCTCCCCCCTGGTTGCGAAAAGCCTTACAACAAAAATCACCTAGTTTTGCACAATTAGAAGAGGAAGTAACTGTATGAGCGCTACTGAAACCACCAACCAAACTACTACCAACGAAGCCTTCAACTCTCTGTTTGTTCAAGAGTTAGCCAGACAAATTCGCGCCCAAGATTCCTATGGCTTTTATCGAAATTGGGCAGATGAATTAGTTATCAAACCCTATATTGTCAGCAAAGAGGCTAAGCGCAAAATTTCTGTAGAGGGCGATGTCGATCCCGTAACAAAAGGCAGAATTTTATCATTCTATCGGGCGATCGCGGCTCGAATCGAGCAAGAAACAGGTTTATTATCCCAAGTCGTTATCGATTTGAGTCATGAAGGTTTCGGCTGGGTACTTGTTTTTTCTGGTCGTCTGTTACTAGTTGCTAGAACCTTACGCGATGCTCAACGCTTCGGTTTTGATTCTTTGGAGAAATTAACAGCGGAGGCAGACAAGCTAGTTGAAAAAGCGATCGATCTCGCTCAGCGTTATCCCGAAGTTGGCAAACTGTAAAAATAAAACATCTCAAAAGATTTGTATGGTACAAGTAACCAAAACTGCTGTTAACCCAGATATTAACGAGTTAAAAACTCAACTCAAAAAGCTTAACAGTAAAGCCGGACAAATGAAGATGGATCTGCACGATCTCGCCGAAGGTTTACCTACAAATTACAACCAACTTATGGATGTAGCAGGTCAAACCTATGAAATCTATCGACAGATTGACGAACTCAAGCAACAGTTAACAAAATTGGAGCGAGGACAATGAGCAGAATAGCCCAATTTCAACAAATTGTCGATGCAGAGCAATATTTTGAGTTCTTCGATCTGCCTTACGATGCTCAGTTTGTGAATGTGAATCGCCTGCATATTTTGCAGAAATTCTCTAACTATATCAAAGCGATCGATCGCGATTCTCCCGATCTAAACGACGAGGAAAAGCTCGGTCAATATCGTAACGCACTCCAACAAGCTTATGACGTTTTTCTTGCTTCCAAACCTGTCGAACAAAAACTATTCAAGGTGTTTAACGAGAAGCCACAAAATGTAGTTTTGCTAACAGAAATTGGTACAGATTGAGGAGAAAAACTGTGTTAAACCTCACCCCCATCGAATTAGAACGCTACCGCCGCCAAATTATGCTTCCTGGTTTTGGCGAGTCAGCACAGCAACGCTTGAAATCATCAACAGTACTGGTGACAGGTGTAGGCGGGCTGGGTGGCACGGCGGCGCTTTACCTAGCGGTAGCAGGAGTTGGACGGCTCATTCTAGTACGGGGCGGCGAACTGCGACTAGATGACATGAATCGCCAAATTCTGATGAGCGATGATTGGGTAGGCAAACCCAGAGTTTTCAAAGCTAAAACAACACTAGAACAGCTCAACCCAGATATCCAAATCGATGCTATTTGCGAGTATGTCACGCCAGAGAACGTTGACGATTTAGTACAAGCTGCTGACGTTACCCTCGACTGCGCCCACAACTTCATCGAGCGAGATTTGTTAAATGCTGCCTGCGTGCGCTGGAAAAAGCCAATGGTAGAAGCAGCGATGAACGACATGGAGGCATACTTAACCACAATTATCCCCGATCGCACCCCTTGTTTATCTTGCATATTTCCCGAAAAGCCTGATTGGGATAAACGCGGTTTTGGCGTTTTGGGTGCGGTATCTGGAACTCTAGCTTGTTTGACTGCACTAGAAGCAATCAAGCTGATTACAGGAATCGGTAAACCACTGTTATCTCAACTACTCACGATGGACTTGGGCAGTTTAGAGTTTGCCAAGCGTCGCCCCTACCACGATCCTAATTGTCCGGTTTGCGGTACTCCTGCTTTCTCGCCCTATTCTACCTCGCGATTGCGCGATCGCTTCGATCCCCCATCCCCCTTAAAAAGCGGGCTAGTAGCACAATCTCCCTCTTGTTAAGGGGGATTAAGGGGGATCTTCAAGAGCTATGTATCCTAACCGAGAAGTGTCGATTCTCTAGCCTCTCATTCCTACCTACTAACTCAGGAGATTTATATGACCCTAACATTAACAGAAGTTGCAGAATTCCGGCTTCGTACCTTCCTGCAAGCCGCTAGCAAAGAAGACAATTCCGCTCAACGAGGCATTCGTGTTGCTGTCGAGGATGGCGGTTGTAGTGGCTATCAGTATTCCTTAAACATCGCCAGCACACCACGGGCAGATGACCTTGTAGTAGAGCAAGGCAAGCTACGCATCTACATTGACTCGCAAAGCGCTCCGTTATTGGAAGGAGTTGTGATTGATTTTGTCGATAGCTTGCTAGAAAGCGGATTTAAGTTCAGCAATCCTAATGCTACTGATACCTGTGGCTGTGGCAAATCATTCCAAGCAGGCGATTGTACTCCCGCTGGCGTGCCGTGCAGCTGAGTAGAAAAGTCAAAAGTCAAAAGTCAGAAGTCAAAACTTGTGGGGGTGGGTTTTTTGCAGATACTTGTGAAATCACAATTAGTTCTTTGATTTAACTAGCCCGTACAAAGATCGAATCATTTTGGAGGACACGACGATGACGACTTATCAAGTGCATTTAATCAATAAAAAGCGATCGCTCGACATTACGATCCCTGTTGAAGAATCTATTACGATTCTGGATGCCGCAGAAGAACAAGGACTGGACTTACCCTTTTCCTGTCACTCTGGTTCTTGCTCTAGTTGCGTTGGCAAAGTGGTTGAAGGCGAAATCGATCAGTCCGAACAGGTGTTTTTAGATGACGAACAAGTGAAGAAAGGATTTGTGCTTCTCTGTGTCGCCTATCCTCGCTCTGATTGTACGATCCGCACCCACCAAGAAGCCTATCTAGTCTGAGTACCCACGATATGTTTACTGACTTTACCATTTTTGGCTCCTCGCTCAGTTTGCTCCAACCTGGAGAACAGGGAGTCGTTAACAGAGTCGAGAGTGCAGACGAGGCTACGGTACAGGAACTCAGGGCAATGGGTATTGTACCTGGAGTCACCATCATTTTAGAACAGCGATCGCCTGCCTACAAGGTTATCGTAGGAGGCGATCGCCTGATTCTCTGCCAAAAGTCTGCTGATGCAATCTACGTGAGGTTGACGGCGCGATCGAATTCTGCCCCTATTCAAGCTGCTGGTATGGCTGGGGTGCTAACTGCTCTATTCCAATGGTTGGGTGCAACTCAAAAAAATAATCGGCGAATAGAATTCGCGGAACCACACATTCAAAGTCCGCAAGGCAAGGACTGAATCAACTGAAATACATCTAATTTCTTACTTTTGCCTTTTGACTTTTAACTTTTGACTTACTCAAGAGGAGACACTATGGCAACACTTACTAGTTTGACTTTTGGGGGTAAAACCTGGACACCCCAATTCGTACAAGAAATTAACCAAGATAAATGTATTGGTTGTGGTAGATGTTTTAAAGCCTGCGGTAGAAACGTGCTACTACTGCAAGCACTGAATGAAGATGGGGAGTTTGTCGAAGATGAGGAGGCTGAGGAGATCGAGCGCAAAGTCATGTCTATTGTTCATCCAGAATACTGTATTGGTTGTCAGGCTTGCTCTAGAGTTTGTCCCAAAAATTGTTACACCCATAGCTCGTTAGAACAAAATTAGATAGCAATTCTGTTTGAGTTGTAAACTACTCGTGAAGGTGGTCATTGGTCATTGGTCATTTGTTGTTGGTTGACAGTTAACGGTTAACAAGTAGTTATTCTCCCTTGTCCCCCTTGTCCCCCTTGTCTCCCTTGTCTCCCTTATCCCCCTTGTCTCCCTTATCCCCCTTGTCTCCCTTATCCCCCTTGTCTCCCTTGTCCCCCTTGTCCCCCTTGTCCCTGAATTATGTCTACGAACGACCAATTAGAAAACCTGGTTTTTGAGCCCAATTGGTCTGCTTACTACCAAGCAGTAGAAGGTCGTCCGCCGCGAGAAACTCTGCTATCGGCGTTGACAAGGTTTGAGCCATTATCTGCGGAATTTCCCCGATTTGCAGTCGATTTGGGCTGCGGAGATGGACGAGACACGGCGGAACTGCTGAAGCGGGGTTGGCGGGTACTAGGAATTGATAGTGCAGCAGAAGCGATCGCCCGTTTGCAAAGTCGTCCTGACATCGATCTCCGTCGCCTAGAAACTCTGGTGATGCGCTTTGAAGATCTAGTATTACCAGAATCGGTCGATCTCATTAATGCCAGCTTTTGCCTACCATTTTGTCCGCCGGAACATTTTCCTAGCTTGTGGAACAAAATTATCGCAGCATTGCGGGTTGGGGGACGTTTCTGCGGTCAATTATTTGGCGATCGCGACTCTTGGGCAGTTTACCCTAACATGAGCCATCACACCCGCGCCCAGGTGGAAGAATTGCTGCAACCTTTCAAAATTGAATGCTTGCAAGAAGAAGAACATCCAGGAACGACTGCTTTAGGAGAACAAAAGTACTGGCATATTTTTCACATTGTTGCTTGCAAATAGCGATCGCTCAATCAACTGCAACCATCACATCTGACGATTTAACGACAGCGTAAGCCTCTTTACCCTCTGCAAGTCCCAAGCTTTCAGCCGAGGATTTTGTAATAATTGCAACTATTTCCACTCCAGGCGCAAGTTCTAACGTGACTTCAGTATTAACGGCTCCTGGTACAACTTTTTTTACAGTTGCTTTCAATGTATTGCGGGCGCTAATCTTCATTTGTCAATCTTTTGTATATGTTTTGTTAGCTCGATCTTCTATCTATTTACGCTCGTTAAACTGTAAATTTAACTACTTTTTATTGCCGAGCGATCGCCTCATCATCTCCTTTAAGGATTAGTAGTTTCTACATATTGACTCATTATAAGTATATGTTAATCTAATCTATCCATAAAGCATATCTAATATAGATTCTACTATAATTTATAGTTATTTTTTGTAGATAAAGTAGATATTGAACTGAAGATTCTATGAAAAGAAAAAATGTTTTTGCCTTTATTTGTGGAGTTGCGATCGCGCTGATTTTAGCAACTATTTTCAACTGGCTCAATCCATCTCCTGTTGTCGCACAAGCAAATACAAACTTACTTATATCTGCTGCTGCTAGCCTCCAAGATGCCTTAAAAGAAGCCCAACCACTTTTTCAAAAAACTCAGCCGAAGATCGAAGTCAATTATAACTTTGGTGCTTCTGGGGCATTACAACAACAAATAGAACAAGGTGCGCCAGCAGATATCTTTTTTTCTGCCGCTGCAAAGCAAATGAATGCCTTGCAGGATAAAAATTTGATTCTTCTCGATACCCGCCGCAACCTCCTAACTAATCGCCTTGTCTTGGTTGTGTCGAGTAATTCCGATCTGAAGATCGATAAGTTCGAGCAATTAACAGATACTAACATAAAACGAATTGCTGTAGGCGAATTCCGCAGCGTTCCAGTCGGACAATATTCCGAGGAACTATTCAAGAAATTAGGAATTCTATCACAAGTTAAACCAAAATTAGTGTTTGGCAATAATGTCCGTAATGTACTAGCTGCTGTAGAAAGTGGCAATGCTGATGCTGGAATTGTCTATACCACAGATGCCAAACTCTCAAATAAAGTTCGGGTAGTGGCTACAGCAGCGGAAAACTTACATTCTCCGATTGTCTATCCTATAGCCATTATCAGTAGTAGTAAAAATCTTGATGCTGCCAAAGAATATATTCAGTTTTTAACTGACAAGCAAGCAAGAACCGTGTTTGAGAAATACGGTTTTGGCATAGCCAAAGCATCGTAAAAATAGCGATAGGTAGAAACGAGAACGTCTAGATTATCTGAGGCGATCGCTAATACCTATTTGATAAAGTACTCTGATTCAGCCGTATTTTCTCAGTTCTGTGCTGCCAATTGCAGTAGATTATTGACATCCTCAGCAACAGCATACCAAGATAAAATTTGGTCGTTAGCTGGGCTGTCACTAGGAGATGCATGGGGTTTTGCCCTTGCCATAGGCATCGCCTCAAATGATTTTACTAAAATATTAAGACTTTATTTAATGGCTCAAAGCGAACAAAAATATCTGAGCTTGCAGATTAAATATATTTACTATAAATAATTCGTAAGAGTATAGCTTCGAGAAAAACTCTTGGATGGCGAGGAGTTCAAATCTTTGTAGAGAAAATTTTCGGCGATCGCGTATTCATAGCACTCAGCAAAGCTAGCATCTTTTGAAAAAGAACCGCGCAATACCATGCCTTACGCCATTACTAAGCACTGCATTCGTTGTGACAACTGCCTGCCTCAGTGTCCTACAGGTGCGATCAAAATTATCGAGGGTGAGTATTGGATCGATCCCAGCTTGTGTCATGACTGCCAGGATTCCCTAGCACCGCAGTGTGTAGACTCTTGCCCTGTCAACTCTCCGGTTCCTTGGCAAGCGAAGAAAGGTAGATGCAAGATTGATGTTAGAACCGTACCTAGCCTCGATCTTTTTCCCGACGGTAAAAGTCATCCTTTTGCTTCCGCGATCGCTAGTTGGGAATTATGCAATGTTCTAGCACAGCGACACTCTCTTACTTGGGAAATCGATGCTGCGGGAGAGTTGTACTATCAGCGGCAAATTCATGGAGGTAAGGGTGCGATCGCCTTCCGAATTACAGACAGCTTAGATTTGGAACCGCCAGTTGCGCTTAAAGGCGATCGAGCATTATCTGCGATCGAGACATTTGATATTAGATCTGCCTGCTTGCACTTAATCTACGCCGCTCATGTTACAAGCTTAGAGCGTCCTTGGGAAGAGGAATTCATTATCAGTGACCGACAGATTGAGGAATACTTGGGACTGGACAAGCGCAAAGACCTGAGCAAACTGACTAAACTCGTTCTCATTAAAGAACTTGCCCAACAACCCTGCAAGCTAATAGCTTGTATCGATCTGCCCCAACAAGGAAAGATTAAGGGAATTCGGCTGGAAAAAAGTCGTTTGTGGCATTTACTGGACACTCAACATCACTTTCAAGAAGACGATTTGGGATGCAAACATCTGGTTGGGTTGACTTTCAAAATTAAAATCGGTCAGTGGGCGCAGCATTTTCTGAATCGGCAAGGTTGCAAAGAGCGGACTGCATTCTATCAGTACGGTACTTTACCCAAAGCCCTACTCAGCGCCGTGATGAGTATTTGGCAGCAGCATGAGGGTGCAGCGCGGATGATGCTATGGTTGCTATTTAAAACCAAAATGGGTAAAGAGCAGCGCGTTACGATTCCCACTCTCATGAGAGTAGCCTACGGCGAGCGAAAACTGAGCCAAATATCTTTGCAACCGGAGAATCGCCAACGTCTATTAAGAATATTTGAAAGCGATTTAGAGGTACTCGATCGCTACGGACTCAAGCCTGTATTCGATCCTGTGACCTATCCACCAGAGATTCAACCTTTGTGGGCTAAGTTAGTCGATATTCCAGAAGATGCGGAAGCTGCATTAGAATTTTGGATTGATGATGGTAGCAATAGCACTCGATTGACCGATGCTGCCCCTCGTGGTAAGTGGAATCGATTAATGAATGCTCGGATTTTGCATTTTGAACTGCCTCCAGAGTGGGAACAACAACTCGCGAAATCTAAGAAGAAGCAACGAACGACGAACCGCAAAACTAGGTCAAAATCGCAAGTAGCCCTCTCTACTGAATATATTATTGAAGCAAGAAAAAAACTGGGATTGAGCCAAAGAGATTTAGCCCAGCTAACGGGTAAAAGCCAGAGTTGGATTCGCGATATTGAAAATGGACGTTTTCAAGCTAAGTTAGAAGATCGAATATTATTGCAAAAAGCGCTAGGGATGAATGCTTGACTTGAATTATGGTCTCTGCGCTTTAGCAGTTCTAAATGATTTGTAAAGCAGGCTTCTAGCCTGCTCCACGTTCATGAATCAAATAGGATTGCTATTGTTGGAATGGTAATTCCTGCTAGTTTGAAGCGATCGCTGAAAGTCTACAAACTGCCCTCAAGCAACTAAAGTTGTAATGGGATTTAGAGAATTAATGTGAGTGGATAGTAACGCATTGGCTAGCAGAGTGAAACTCTTCTTCTAGCCACCAGCCACCAGCCACCAGCCACTGATAACTGTAAGAATTCTGCAACATTTGTTTGTAGGACGATCGCATGAGTTATCTTGTAGATTAAGCTACTGCCGCTTCAGTACAGATGGATTGCAGGTATGAAAAAGTTTATTCTACTGTGTTTGTTTATTGGCGGGCTGTGGTTTGCTCTGTCAAGCTTTCAAGGTCTGGCAGCTAAAGGCGAATATCAGTCCATTGTGCTAGATTTTCGGGAAAATGTGCCGAATACGGAGATAGAAGCTAAATTAAACGCGATCGCGCAGCAATACAAAGTCAAGCCTCGGCTTAATAGTGAGTTTTCCGCAGCAGATAATGTATATGTCGTGGAAGGCGATCGCCAGACTCTGACTAGCCTGAGAAACTCCAAAATCGCTAAATCTACCGAATATATCGAACCTAACTACATTTACCGCGCCTATGAGGTTCCCAACGACCCCCAATACGGTCAGCAATGGAACATGCGTAGTATTAGCATTGAGTCGGCATGGGATGAAACCAAAGGTAGCGGCGTAACCGTTGCTGTGATTGACACGGGCATTAGTCAAGTTCCAGACCTGAAAAATACCAAATTCGTCGAAGGCTACGACTTTGTAAATGATAAAGTTGCAGCAGATGACGACAACGGGCATGGGACTCACGTAGCAGGTACGGTAGCGCAATCAACCAACAACAATTATGGTGTCGCAGGTGTGGCTTACGAAGCCACGCTCATGCCCCTGAAAGTCTTAAGTGCAGGTGGTACGGGTACGACCTCCGATATTGCCGAAGCCATCCGCTTTGCTGCTGACAACGGCGCAGGCGTAATTAATATGAGCTTAGGTGGTGGTGGTGAAAGCGAAATGATGAAAGAAGCGATCGCCTATGCCCATCAAAAAGGTGTCGTAGTCGTCGCCGCTGCTGGCAATGCCAATAGCAACGCTGCCGAGTACCCCGCCCGCTATCCTCACGTAATTGGAGTTTCGGCGATCGATTCAGCGGGAGAAAAAGCCCCCTACTCTAATTTCGGTGCAGGAATCGATCTTTCTGCTCCTGGTGGCAGTAATTCCGGCAAAATCGTCCAAGAAACTATCGATCCAGATACGGAAGAACCAGTATTTGCCGGATTCCAAGGAACCAGCATGGCATCTCCCCACGTTGCCGGAGTCGCCGCCTTAGTTAAAGCTGCTGGGATACAAGACCCAGATGAAGTAGAAAGCGTTCTGCAAAAGTCCGCCAGAGTCGTGCAAGATGACGGACTCAACTACTACGGTGCGGGACATTTAGATGCATCCGCCGCCGTGAAACTTGCCGTGCGCGGACAAATTACCTTCAAAGACTTCTTCCGCTGGCTGCGGGATAACGGCTACCTCAACCCCCGTTTCTGGATTGATGGTGGTGCAGTGGCATTATTACCTAAAGTCCTGATGGTACTCGGTTCTTACCTCTTGGCTTGGTTCTTGCGGGTTTACTTCCCCTTTACCTGGAGTTGGTCGCTGTCATGGGGGTTAGTTACAGGCAGTTCGGGTTTATTCTTCCTCAAAGGCTTTTATATCTTCGACCTACCTCAATGGCCCTTCCGCTTGCTGGGCAGTTCCATTCCCGAACTCGGTAGCGCTATTCAGGGATACTCTGAGTTAAACCCCTTCTTTGCCAGCGTAGTGATTCCCTTCGTGTTAATCGTGTTACTGCTGGGAAATCCGAATTGGAAGAAATTTGCTGTCGGTACAGCTTTAGGTGTCGCTAGCTGCTTGTTAATCAGTGCCTTTATCGCACCCGATTTAGGCTGGTTGGGAAGTGGGGCGATCGCTCGTACTTTTCTGATCGGTAATGCTTTAGCCTGTTATGGGATCGCTTGGTTGGCAATGAAAGGTGAAGGAAGCTTAGTCAGTTAACAGTGACCAGTGACCAATAGAGACGCAACATCTCTCGACCCTCCTTACTCCAAAGGGGGGATTTTTGTGTCTCATTTTCCTGGTTCCCGTAGCTCCTAGCTCAAGCGCCCCTAGTATAAGAGTAGTAATACGACATGGATCGAATAAGATGAGTATTAACATTACAGGGACGATCGAGCGGCGCGATATTGGTACTGGGGCTTGGGCTTTGGTTGCAGATGACGGCACGACATATGAGATTCCTAGAGGGACTGCCAAGGAATTGCTGAAGGACGGACAAAAAGTGAAAGTTGCTGGAGAGGTAAAAGAAGATGTGATGAGCCTAGCGATGATCGGTCCCGTCTTAGAGGTAAAATCGTTTGAAATTGTCTAAAAGAGAGTTATGGTAGAGTGCGTTAAATAACGCACCCTACGAATTTTTGCTTTCCTGCATTAGTTAGCAGACACGACTTCTTGCAAGCGCGTTCTAAACTCCCCTTTGGGATGACCCCCTTTCACTTCGCCCACAATTTTGAAGTCGCCTTCTGGCGTATCGCAAATAATATAAGTGGGCCATCCCATTTCGGCTTTATCTGGATATTGAGTTAATAAAATCTTGCGATACTTGCGATAAGTTGTCGTATCTTGCATTTTGACATCGATAAATTCTAAGCCTAATTCTTCACTAACTTTGCGATCGTAGAAAGACATTTTATGGCAAATTCCACAGTCTTCAGACGAAAATTTAATCACTGCTAATGCCATGACTTGCAACCTCCGATAGTTGAATAGTTAAAAAGTTTCTCAAATCGAATCGATCGGACTTAAACTATATCAAGTTTACTAGCAATCGACATTTATAGAATTGCGATCGCCTTTGACATAAAAGCGACTGCATAAAAACTACAGATGCGATCGCAACATAGCTTTTAAATTCAGTACAATTACTGAGTTACGTTTATCACAAGAGCAAGCGCTCGTGCAAGCGGGGAAGCACGGGGACGCAGATGAAGGTTTGCTGTTATTACTAAGCGACTTCAGAGAATTTACGGACAAAATCAAGTCGAGAAACAGATATGCTTATTATCTGGAGCCGATCTAATGATTTTATGGAAAAACTTCTGAGCAGTGGTTAAGCGTAAATCTCTATTTTGGCGTTACGGTGTAGCAGTGTTGACAGTGGCGATCGCCTTAGTTGTCACGCTCTTTCTCGCTACCCTAATCCATAAAGAAAGCCCATTTATGCTGTTTTTCATTGCGATTTTGGTCAGTGCCTGGTGTGGTGGAATGGGAGCGGGATTAGCAGCAACAGCACTCGCAGCAATCTTATGCAACTATTTTTTCCTCCCTCCTCAATACGTGCTATCCATCGCGAGTTGGGAGCAAGGCTTGCGCCTAACGATTTTCGTTCTCGAAGCCATCTGTATCTGTACTGCTATTGCTATCCTTAACTCTGCTAGAGTGCGAGCGCAACAGAGCCAAGTCGCAGCGTTACATTGCCAAGCAACTTTACTCCAAAGTGAAGAACGTTTCCGTCTGCTAATTGAGGGAGTGAAAGATTACGCAATTTTCATGCTCGATGCTGATGGAATAGTTGCCAGTTGGAATGCAGGAGCGGCTAGAATTACAGGCTATAAAGCTAGAGAAGCGATCGGGCAACACTACTCTCGATTTTACACCTATACCGACATAGAAAGCGGTATTCCCCAACAGGAATTACAAACAGCGATCGCGCAAGAGCGTCTGGAAACGGAAGGCTGGCGGATACGACGAGATGGCTCTAGGTTTTGGGCGAATGTCGTCACGACAGCTCTCAAAGATAGTAGCGGAGAAATTCAAGGTTTTTCTCAAGTCGTGCGCGATGTTAGCGATCGCCAACGTAGTGAAGAGTTGCTCCGCCAGAGTCAAGAGAGGTTGCATTTGACTTTAGAAGCATCGCAGATAGGAATTTGGGACTGGAATTTGCATACGCACGAACTTAAGTGGTCTTTGCAACAAGAGGCTTTATTCGATCTCGCACCTGGGACATTTGCAGGTACTTACGAAGCTGTTCTCGATCGGATTTATCCAGAAGATCGTGCTTCGTTCAGCGAAGCTATTACCCGCGCGCTGGAAAGAACGGGAGAATTTGAGCAAGAATTTCGCATTCTTAGTGCTGATGGTAATATTCGTTGGTTGGCGGGACAAGGTAAAGTTTTTTATGATGATGCCGATCGAGCGATCTGGATGACTGGAATTAATCGCAACATTTCCGAGCAGAAGCAAGCAGCAGCACGCATTCAAGCTGTAGAACGAGAAAAAGATTTTTTGTTGAAAGAAGTTCACCACCGCGTTAAAAATAATCTACAAATGATTTCTAGTTTGCTTAGTTTACAAACAAACTATGTCAGCGATCGCCAAACGCTAGAAATTCTAAAATCGGGTGAGGCTCGGATCTTTTCTATGGCTCTGGTTCACGATCTCTTGTATCGCTCTCAATCTCAAAATTTCGTTCAAATTAATTTAGCTGATTATATTGAAACACTAGTTAATAATTTATACAGTACATATGACACTGCTAAACTCAATTGCAAGCAAGTTACTTTAAAACTTGCAACAGAACCAATTTGGGTAAGTATAGATATTGCTATTCTCTGCGGCTTGATTATTAACGAACTTACAACAAATGCAATGAAACATGCTTTCAAAAAGAGGCAATTTGGGCAAATTTGTATTGCAGTTCAATTTGAAGAACCTCAAACTCATAATCATGTCATTCTCAAAGTCAGCGATGATGGAATTGGATTACCGCTAGAACTTAATTGGCAAAATACTAAATCTTTAGGACTACAAATAGTCAATATATTAACCAACCAGCTAAAAGGAAATATTGAATTAACTAAAAAAGATTTTGGTACGGAATTCATAGTGAGATTTTCGATCTAGACTGAGTTTACAAAAGAATGAATATTCCAGCAAAAATATTGGTGGTTGAGGACGAAGGGATCGTTGCCAAAGATATAGAAAATCGGCTACAGAAGTTTGGTTACCATGTCTGTAAAACTGTCGCAACTGGAGAAGATGCGATCGCACAAATTAGCGAACTCAAACCAGACTTAGTACTCGTGGATATTCGCTTGCAAGGAGATATGGACGGCATAGCGGTAGCTCAAATTTTACATCATCATTTCGAGCTTCCTGTGGTCTATCTAACTGCAAGTTCCGACGAATACATTGTCACTAGAGCGCTGGCAACACACCCCTTTGGTTATATTGTCAAACCTTTTAGAGAGCAAGAACTAAAAACAACAATCGAGATCGCGCTAAATAAATATTTAGTAGAACAAAATCTCAAACAAAACAAATACTGGTTGAGAACTGTATTAAAAAGTATTAATAATGGCGTAATTGCTAGCGATACAGAAGGAAAAATTACTTTGATGAATCCAATTGCAGAAGCTCTGACTGGTTGGAATCGACAAGATGCCTGCGGTAAAGAAGCAACAGAAGTTGTCAAAATTATCCCGACACAAACTATATCAGAACACCCAATTCAACAAGCTTTACAGAAAGGAATAACAGTCGAGATTTCAGAGCGATCGCAACTGATCGATAAAAATGGTTTAGAAATACCCATTGACGACAGCATTGCGCCAATTAAAGACGATCGAGGAAACATTGTAGGCACGATGTTAGTTTTTCAGGATATTAGCGAACGACAGCAGGTCGAAGCTATGCATCAAAAACAAATCGAGCAAGAACAGATGTTGGTGCAAATGGAGAAGATGCACGAACTCAAAGATGATTTTTTAAGCACTGTTTCTCATGAGTTACGTACACCGATTGCCAACATGAAAATGGCAATTCAAATGTTAAAAACTTCTCCTAGTAGTGAAAAAAGACAACGATATTTAGAAATCTTGCAAGCAGAATGCAATCGAGAAGCTGAGTTGATTACCGAACTACTCGATCTGCAAAGATTAGAAACAGCGTCTTATCCCACCCTCGTACAAGAAGCGGTTAACTTACAAGAATGGCTACCTCAAATTATGGAGCCTTTTCTGATTCGCGCCCAAGAAAATCAACAATTACTAGAAATTCGGCTCGATCCTAATCTATCGCAAATCTTGACAGACCGCGCCAGTTTGGAGCGAGCGATCGCCGAACTAGCAAACAATGCCTGTAAGTATACTCCAATGGGAGGCGCGATCGTCGTAAGCGTGCAGCCGCAACTTGCGCCTTGCACCGCTTACCAACTACCAACTACACGCACGATCTTTACCGTCCGCAACCAAGCAGAAATTCCCGCAACAGAATTACCAAAGATTTTTGAAAAATTTTATCGCATTCACAACAGCGATCGCTGGAAACAAGGGGGTACGGGATTAGGATTAACTTTAGTACAAAAATTGGTAGAACACCTTCAAGGAACGCTTCAGGTAGAAAGTCAGGAAGGGTGGACTACATTCACTATGGAATTACCTGATGAGCAGGGAGCAGTTATCAGCGATCGGTGACCAGTTATCAGTTATCAGTGTAGAGATGTTACATGTAACGTCTCTACAAAGTAACTCACTTCTTAACTACTTTTAACTGAGTGAGACTCGGCTCGGTGCATCCGGTAATGTATCCATCACTGACTTGAATCTGTTGTAGGTATTCCAATGCTTCTGAGGTGATGATTTCTCCTGGCATTAAAATAGGAATCCCTGGAGGATAGGGACAGATAAGTTCTGCACTGATGCGATCGCGTGTCTGATGAAATGGTAGTGTTTCTGTTGGAGCAAAGAAAGCCTCACGCGGTGTGAGAAGAGAATTCGGAATTCGGAATAACGCTTCGCTTCGCCTTCGGCTGACGGAATTCGGAATTTGGAGTTGGTTTTGACTTTTAACTTTCGACTTTTGACTTACTTGTGTAGATCTTTCAGCCAGAACAGCAAAACCTTCTACCAGTCGCTCGATATCTGCTACTGTGTTGCCCAAGGAAATAATAAACGTGAGGTGCTGTAAAGATGGTAATTCGGCTGTAACGCCTAATTCTTGATGCAAGATTTCATCCGCCTCAAATCCCGCGATCCCCAAACCGGAGACAGTGACGGTAAGTCTCGTCTCGTCAAGTGCAACAAAGCCTGAGTTTTTTGCTGGCATCTGTAAAACTGAAAGATTGGGAATTTGACTAATCCGGTTTCTGGCTTCATCAGCTAAGCGCAAAGCTTTCGTCATCAATTCCTCGCCGTATAATGCCATTTGTTGCCGTGCGGCATCTAGGGAGGCTAAAAGTAAATAACTGGGACTGGTAGATTGTAATAATTGTAAGGATTTATTTAGGCGATCGCGATCTATTCTATTGCCGCTAACGTGTAGCATTGAAGCTTGAGTCAATGCCCCTAAAACCTTATGAGTTGACTGTACGCTTAAATCTGCGCCAGCTGCTAAGGCAGGGGTAGGCAATTCGGAATGAAAGGCAAAGTGGGAACCGTGCGCCTCGTCAACTAATAAAGGAATATTATGTTGATGAACTACAGCAGCGATCGCATTTAGATCGCCACATACACCGTAATATGTTGGATATACCATCAACACCGCTTTGGCATCGGGATGTGCGGCTAAGGCTGCGGCTACTGCTTCAGGAGTGATGCTGTGAGCGATATCCAGCACCGGATCGTATGCAGGAGCAATGAAAATAGGGACAGCACCAGAGAGAATTAGACCTGCGATCGCTGAATTATGCACGTTACGCGGCAGAATAATCTTATCTCCTACCCCACAAGTTGCTAAAATTGCTGCCTCTACACCACAAGTTGAACCGTTGACTAAAAACCAGGTTTTTTCCGCTCCAAACGCGACTGCGGCTAATTCTTGCGCTTCCTGAATGATTCCTTGGGGTGCAAATAGGTTATCTAACTCCGGCAATTCTGGTAAGTCAGCACTAAATATGGCTTTACCAAAGTAATTTACTAGCTGCTGGGTGATTCCTTCTCCCCGTTTATGTCCTGGGGTATAGAAAGGAGCATGATTGATTCGAGTTGCACATTGCCAAAGAGCCTCCAGAATTGGAGTTTTGGCTTGAGAGATGATGTCAAATTCCATCAGGCATACACTAGCAGCGTCAAGACGATCGTATAACAATATGTCATGTATACCTTGCACGCGCGATCGCGATCGCCCCACTAAAATCGTACTTTTATTTGTACGGGCGAGTTTTAGTGAGAGATCTTCGTTAGTTATTAAGGATTCTAGCTAAACCCACCCCTGCGAATTTTTCACTTTTAGCTTTTAACTTGCTTACCAGCCGTCTTCTTCTGGCGTAGAGTGTCCCCAAATTTCTAAATCCAAGTCGTTCAAATAGGTAATCGCGTTGCCAATCTGAGGTTTTGTCCCATGAAGTTCTAAATCGAACCAACCATCATCGCGTCCATTCGCACTCAGTAAAGCCGCCAAAATGTTTACAGTAATCCCACACTGGGAAGTGAGGCGAGAAATGACTGGTTCGCTATGCAAGCCTTTGGGTATGCGAATCTTGAGCCGAGTTTGAGTTGGTCTATGCGTACCTAATTCCACATCGCTTGGAATCGCCATAGTTATCTCCCATAAAGGTTAGTTTTTACATCTGAGATCTGAGATCGCAGCTCTACAAGCTATAGCTTTAATCAACGGTTAATTTATCGGAATAGTGTATTTATTAGTTGCGATCGCTACTATACCGACTGCACAGCAGAAAAGCAATCGGACAAGAAGTAAAGATTTATTACTATTATTTGATTTTTTGCAGATTTGGTAATTTGTCACGGGTAATTTGTCACGCATCACTCACCGCTGTATGGGTGCATGGCTGTGCGTCCCTACTCACAACTCCCTGGTAACTGACAACTGATAACCGATGTAATATTTTCAATATCTGCTTGCGATTGAGCGGTATCTGGAGTCAGCAATACTTGAATTTCATCGAAAAAAACCTCAGTTCTCGGTAGAGAAATGGTTGCAGCTATTGATTGTTTTACATCTGCATCGAGATGTTTGTACATCAAGCTGAGATGGGGATTGAGAGTAAAATCGGCAGGGGACTGGGAGTGATTCCGAATTGACTCTGTAATCTGACTTAAGATTATACTGGGATGAAATTGGACGAAAAGAGTTTTCGTAAATTGGTCTGTATATAAGACGCGATCGCACTGTAAACTAAAAGCGTTAATTCCTCGAACTGCCTGCTCTAAAATTTCAGTTAGAGATGCATCATCTGCAAATTCTCCCCAGTAAATTGTAACGTGAGGCGTGAAGGAGAAAGCAGCGTAATTTTCGGCAAGGCGATCGATAGCTTCCTGAAAGAAGATTCTATCGGCGGTGGCGGGAATTAACCAAAATGCTACTTTTTGACCCATAAGTGGCTAGTGGCTAGTGGCTAGTGGCTAGTGGCTAAAATTACTTCCTTGTCTCCCTTGTCTCCCTTGTCTCCCTTGTCTCCCTTGTCTCCCTTGTCTCCCCCCTCTCCCTTGTCTTCCTTGTCTCCCTTGTCTCCCTTGTCTCCCTTGTCTCCCTTGTCTCCCTTGTCTCCCTTGTCTTCCTTGTCTTCCTTGTCTTCCTTGTCTTTCTCTACGCCGACAAAGGTGGGGGAAAGCAAATATCGTGCTGAAATTGAGCTACATCTTCAGTGCGGTGAATTGGTAAGATATACTCTAAATTTTCGTGAGGACGAGCAATAATGTGATGGGAAAGGATCTCGCCGCCATTAACCCGCAACACAGCTGCTAAGCCAGCTGTAATAGCTACATTCACCTCAGAAACAGCGCCTCTGATGATAACTGTAATGCGACCGAGATCCGTGTTTTCGTATGCAACAAGAGTCACCAGCGCCGCTTTACACATCGCATCCCCAGCTTCCACAGCAGCAGGAACGCCCGCAGTCTCAATCATACCGATCGCTAATGTTGCCACTTTATCAGTTGTCGGTTATTAGTAAGCAGTTACCACACACTACATCCTACACTCTTTCCCGACTCCCGACTCCTGTACGGGCGGGTTTAGCAAACATTTTGACTGCTAGAACTAAACATTTCGGGTCAAAACCCGCCCCTACCGACTCCCGACTGTCCAATCGAGAGATACTTAACTAGGAACGATATATTTGGATATAGTTGTCTCTATTAAACAGACAAAGGAAGTACCGATGGAACGCAAGCATTCAGAAGTCTTGACACTGGTATCCCGTAGTGGAAAGGTTCTCTCTACTTTCCTGCTGTCTGTAGGTATTGCAAGTGCTGGAGTTGCTAGCGCTAATAAGCCCATTCTTGCCCAAACAGCTACCCAAACTAACATTAGCCAAGAAAGACAGGTAGCGCAGTTACAGCCAAATAGCCAACAACAAAGTCCAGTCCAACAGCAAGTTCAAGCCGAAGCAAATCGCATATTTAGCCAGACGTTAACGATATTTAACATTCTGCTTGCCGTCCTAGTACTCATTTTAGCTTTGGCGATCGCGACTCTGTTTTTGCTACGGCGATCCGTGGTGCGCGAGGTAGCCGATTTAGTTGCAGCACGTATTAAAGAGGTGGGAGAGTTAGAAAGTAAGCTGAATACTGCTAACCAAGAAGTGAAAAAGCTGTTGCGTGCAGCTCAAGGTATCGCTGAGGATATGGATAATGAGGCAGATACTTTACACCAAGAAATTAATGCTAAAAGAAATAATCTCTCTCAGCTAATTTCTGAAGTCTACCAAACTAAGAATCAAGTCTTATCAGATCTAGCTACTCAAGTCAATAGTTCTAAACAAGCATTAGAAAATTTAGAAAATCAGTTCTCTACACAACTGACAGATTTACATTTAGGAGCGCAGAAGCACAGAGATTTAATATTACGTAATTTAGAACAATTAGGGGCTGATTTTTCACCTCAACTGATGGAATTGCAAGCCGACGTACAAGCACAAAAAGATGCGATCGTGCAGAATTTGAAGCGATCGGAGCAAGACTTTATCCAACAATTAAATGATATCCAAGGGACGACTCAAAAGCAACGAGAAGCTATTTTGGGGAACTTAGAACAATTAGCAGTTGCTTTTACTCACCAACTCTCAGAATTTCAAATTGATGTGCAAGGACAAAAAGATGTTGCATTACAACAATTTGAACAGACGAAAACAAATTTTGATACTCAGGTTTTAGCATTACAAGCAGATGCACAAGCACAAAAATCTCTAACGTTGCAAGAATTCGAGCAAGCGAAATCGGAGTTTGATGGTGAGTTATCAGTAATACAAGCAGAAATAGAAAAGCGTAGGGATACTGCTTTACGACAGTTCGTGCAAGCAAAAACAGATTTCGACACTCAAGTTAATGCCTTCAACGCCGATATTATCGAGCAAAAAGATAGTTCTCTAAAAAACTTCAGGCAAGTAGAAGGTACATTTATTACTCAATTGTTTGAACTGGAAAAGCAGGCAGCAAATCAGAAAGATTTAACAATCCGCAATTTAGAAAGACTGAGTGCGGATTTTGCGCCTCAACTAGCTGCGTTGCAAGCAGAGGTACAGGGACAAAAAGACGGTATTTTGAGGAAATTACAACAGTCAGAAACAGCATTTGTAGCGCGGCTCAATGAGTTACAACAGCAGTCACAAACTCAAAGAAATTTATTAGTAGAAAACTTAGAAAGATTGAGTCTGGAGTTTGCGCCTAAGCTAGCAGAAATGGAAGCAGACGTGCGGGAACAGAAAGATACAATTTTGCAAAACCTGAGCAGATCGGAAACAGATGTTGTAAAACAACTATCAGCACTGCGGGGAAATATTCAAAAGCAGCGAGACGTTGTGATTCAAGGCTTGAAACAAGCGGAAGCAGATTACAAGCAACAATTGAATGCGATTCAAACAGAGGCGCAAGCAGAAAGAAACACAATTTTACAAAATCTCAGATCCTTACAATCTGAATTTGCGCCACAACTAGCTGAAATTAAAACTGAAACTGCACGAAAGTTTCAAGAACAAAACGATTTGGCGCTAGAGAGTATAGCAAAGTTGCGCCAAGCGATCGCCGCTCAAATTTCTGCATCTGGGACAAAACTGCAAACGGAAATCGAGCAAGCCATTCAAAACCTCAAAACGCGAGAAGTTGAGTATGAATCTGAGGTGGAAAATACTCAAGCTGGAATTAAATCTCAACAAGATCGGACAATTCAAAGCATAGCAGAACTGGAAACCGAAGCGAGAAATAAACTTTCGGGTATTCAAGCAGAAATTCAAACTCGGAAAGATAAAACGTTGCAAGCGATCGATAAATTAGAAACCACGCTGTCTAGTTTCTTAAAAGATTTGCAATCGGAGGCAACAACCCAGAAAGAGTTAATTTTGCATAATTTAGCAGAAGTTGCTCCCAAAGCGATCGCAGAAGCGGCATTTGCTGAAATGACTGAGAAATTAGAGGAATTGACAGCGCAGATCGAACGCCTGAGATCGAATCAACCGCACTTATTCCTTAACCCAGAAGATTGTGTAAATCAGGGTAATACTTTATTTGCTGAAGGTAGATACGAAGCTGCTGTTGTCGCCTACAATCGGGCTTTAGAATTGAAACCCGATAACCCCGATGTATGGTATCAACTAGGAATAGCACATTGGGAATTACAACAATACGAAAAAGCGATCGCAGCATACGATAAAGTATTGGAAGTTCGTCCTAACAATCCCGAAACTTGGTATCAACGGGGTTTGGCATTGAAAGAATTAAAACGCTATGAAGGTGCATTTGCGGCGTTTAATAAAGTCCTCAAAGTCGAACCAAATGATGAGAAAGCTTGGTTCCAACGCGGGATTGTGTTGGGAAGAGCGAGCAAACTGGCTGAAGCGATCGCGGCTTATGACAAAGCAGTAGAAATTAACCCACAATACTATCAAGCTTGGATCGATCGCGGTGTTGCTTTAGGAAAACTACAACGCCATGAAGAAGCGTTTCAATCATTTGACAAAGCCGTACAAATAAAACCCGATAGTGCAGTAGCGTGGTTGAATCGGGGAATGGCATTAGAGGTATTGGAAAGGTATGAAGACGCGATCGCATCTTACGATAAGGCGATCGAATTTAATCCCGACTCATTCAAAGCTTGGAACTCTAGAGGATATCTCCTCGTACAACTAGAACGGGATGCAGAAGCATTAACGAGTTTCGATCGCGCTCTACAAATTAAATCTGATTATTCCAATGCTTATTACAATAAAGCTGCCTGTTATGCTTTGCAAGGACAAGCCGAATCTGCCTTAGAAAACTTGCAGCAAGCAATTAAACTCAATCCCAGCCACCGCGAAGAAGCACAAGCCGATCCCGATTTTGAAGGGTTAATTAACGATCGGCGCTTTCAGCAAGAAATTGGGGGATAAAAGCGAAAAGGAGTTTACTACAGAAAACAAATTCAGCGTCCTGTTAAATCAGTTTTATTAGTTAAAGAATAAATCAGTTTAACTTTCAGGTTCGCTACTAATTTCTATGTCTAAATTATCCTCGTCAATATAAATATAAAGTACGTTAGGCTGACAGCAAACTTGGCAGTCTTCCACATAAGATTGCTGCATTCCCCCGCTAAGATCGACAAACGTAGCATTAGGTTCGCCACAATAAGCGCAGAGATATTCAGATGTATTTTGCATATGCGATCGACCTACTAAAATATTATTCAGAAACTTGTACGAGATTGGCAATCGCATCTCCAAGGCGAGTAAAATGATTTGGATTCAATGCCAGGAGAATGTTTACATGTGCTTTCAAGGCAGCTTGAGCAATCAAAGCATCAAAAATGCCACCACCTGGAACATTTATGGCTATCGAGCCAAGCAAGCGGGATGCTGAGAATGACTGACAAGTAGTGCAGCAACCAAAACAGAAGTATCAAACAAAACTCTCACTAAGCTATAGCGCTAAATATACACAAAAATCGGTACTCGCTTGAAGGCAGGTATTCCACATTTAGGATCGATCCTTGCCTTAAATATCGCGTTAACTTCGGGATAAAACATGAAAGCCGTCCCTTGACGCACGGAACCAAAAATAATCTCTACATTTTCCATCTTGCCTGCATCACCCTGCACTGTGAGGCGCTGATGCTCTTGCAATCCTGCTTTTTCAGCATCAGCTGAATGCATTAATATACAATTTCGATGCGGCATTCCCCGATAGCGATCGCCTTCTTTGTACACTACAGTATTATGTTGTGAATAACTGCGTCCAGTCATCAAAATTAAGCTAAGACTGCGAGTAGATTCACAGATGCCAAAATCTTGCGGCTGAGGTGCGTGCAGTTGGGGTAAAAGCGTAACAAACATCTTGGCTTTACCTGATGGGGTAGCAAATTTAGGTTGTTTAAAGATGCGTCCGCCAATGGTAAATTCTTCTTTAGTTTCGTCAATAGTTGCCATTTGCTCGAAACCAGGGATGGTTTTGGCGATGAGTTGACGCACGTATTTTGTATCTTGAAGTTTGCGCCATTGAATCGGTTCTTCCCCGTGAAGCCGATGGGCTAATTCTGTTATAAATTCGACTTCTGAAATTAAATCTCCGTCTTTAATATGGGTTTTGCCTTCATCATTGAGCCGGACAAAATTATTGCCAGATTCAGTCGTTGTTTTGTGTGGATTTTCAAATCTATTAAATACTGGAATGATAATTGTGTTTTTCTTAGCTAAGCCGTGGAAGTGTCCTAAATTTGGTTTTGTTGCGAGGTAGATAATGGTTTCGATGTTACCTAATGCCCGCTTAGCTTGGGTTAAATCTGGGTTAGCAGCATATAAATTACCACCCACACAAATTAACGAATCTACCTCACCCGCATCCGCAGCGTCAATTAAATTACGGGCGCGATAGCCGGGATTGCGGTTGAGCGATCGCCCTAACAATTTTTCTAAAGTTTGTTGAATTTCTGGCTTCAATTTTGCCGTGACACCCATCGAGCCAAACCCTTGCACGTTGGAGTGTCCGCGAATCGGCATCGTGCCAGCACCCTCTTTACCTGCATTTCCTGTGATTAAGGCTGTATTGGCGATCGCATAGACGTTATCTACCCCATTTTCGTGTTGTGTCGCCCCCATTGCCCAAGCAAAGACCACACCTTTTGAAGTCCCGATAATGCGGGCTGCTGCTTCAATTTCTGCTTTGGAAATGCCGCAAGTAGCTACAATAGTTTCCCATTCAGTAGAAATAGCATAATCTACGACAGCTTCCCAATCTTCAGTTCGATCGCGTAGATAATCAATTTGAATGAGATTTTGTTCGATTAATGCTTTTTGAATCCCCACAAATAAAGCAACATCACTACCAGGAATCAACTGAAGATAGAGTGAAGAAATATCCGATCCGGTGAAGAGAGATTTAAGCGGGTATGCAGGTGAGGCGAATTTAACTAACCCAACTTCTACAACTGGATTGACCACAATAACTTTACCACCGCGATCGCGTAGTTGAATTAATTCGTTCATCAAACGCGGGTGGTTTGCAGGCGCATTCGAGCCAATTAACACTACACAGTCTGCCTTCTTCAGACTATCTAAACTTACCATTGAAGTACCGGAACCAAACATTTCCTTCAAACCTACGGTAGAAGGAACATGGCACAAATCGGAGCAATCTGCTAAGTGATTCGATCCCAAAGCCCGGATCGTTAATTGCAACAAAAATGCCGCTTCGTTAGACGATCGCCCCGAACTATAGGACGCAACTCGTTCTGGAGGGTGGCGAAAAGCTGTTTCGGCAATTTGATAAATCTCTTCCCAAGAAATACGTTCGTAATGAGACTTTCCTTCACGTAAAATGACAGGAAAGCTAAGACGACCGAGACGATCTGCTTCTAGAGAGGACAACTGCTGGAGTTCGGTAATTGTGTGGCGATCGAAAAAATGCCGTTCTACTGGCGGTTGCAGTTCGGCAGAAATAGCCTCTACACTCTTCATGCAGCGTTGTAGCGGTTCGTCTAGTTCGTTATGAAACCCGCCTTTTTGTCCACCCGTTCCCCAAGCACAAGATAGGCAAGAGCTTTTATGTAATAGAGTTTGCCACAGTTTCGGTCCCTCTGGAGACAACGTATGTTCTGCCCAATACTGAATTACAGGTAATCCACCACCCATTTCTGGGGTGTTGTGCTTCTCGCCGTTATGGTTTGAGTGGGATTGTTCCTGTTTTGTATCTGCGTCCATACGGTTCTCTCCTAGCACGGCTTAAGTGCATCCTCTCCTTCAATGTAACGAGAATTGGAGGAGATAAAAAATTTCTCTAGGATGATTTTTGTGTCAGCAAGCAGAAGCCAGGCGATCGCGAGGTTATATGGTATTTCCCATGCGGGTGTAATACATTCGTAGGGGCGCACAGCCGTGCGCCCCTACAGATCCGTAATCGCGATAAAACCGTTCTCAAGAGCGTTTAAATCGCCTCATTTTCTATTTCTACTAATATTCTTTCAGCTTCAACGCACAATCGATCGTGACACTCACCATTACTAGCAATTAAACCGCCCCATTGACTGACATCTTCTTTGTTATAAATTAAAGGAGTTCCATCAAAGTGTGTTAGTTTTCCTCCAGCTTCTGTAAGAATCAACTCTGGTGCGGCTAAGTCCCAATCTTTAGGGGCAGATTTACCAGAAAGAGAAATATAAACATCTGCTTGTTGTTCGACAATAGCAGCTATTTTTCCGCCAATACTACCCACACTCTTTTGTTTTTTACATAGTAATTTAGATAAAACTTTCTCTAATTTCTTACCTCTGTGCGAACGACTCACAACTATTGTAAATTCTTCAACATTCTGCCGTTGAGAAACTTTTACTTGTTGAATATTGCCATCGCGAGTTTCAACAAATGTTCCGCCTCCTAATGTAGCAAAATAAAGTTTTTCTACTTCTGGATAGGCTACGACTGATAACACCGGACGACCATCTTTAACCAAAGCAATGTGAATTGTATATTCTCCAGTTTTATCGATAAAATCTCGCGTACCATCTAAAGGGTCAATTATCCAAACCCAAGATTTGGTGGGTTGTGGTGTAGAAGATTTATAAGTTTCTTCGGTAATGTAGGCAAATTCTTCCTGTCCCAAGTTAGTTTGCAGGCGATCGAGGATATAACGATTCACGGCTAAATCTGCTGAGGTGACAGGACTACCTTGCTTATCTTTAATGTCTAGGTTGTCTTTATTTTCACCATAATAGTAAGACCGGAGAAGATAGGATGCGCCCCAACCAACAGAACGAGCGATCGCGAGAATTTCTTCTAAAGCTGGCATGTATTTATAACTGTAATCGTTTTACCCCCATTAATTCTAGTTGTAGAAACGGAAGTCTTGCATCTTTAACTCGAAAATTGCTGCCGCGCTTTGCTAGCAAGCTGTTGAATTGCCTGAAGTTCGGGTTCTGGTGTCTGGCTTTCCATTCCCAGCCATAATAAATACTCAATGTTTCCTGCTGGACCCTGGATTGGCGACCAGGTTAAGCCGCGGTATTGCCAGCCTAGTTCTCGCGATGTTTGGAGAACTTGAAAAACTGCCTCTGCTTGGTCGTTAGGATCGCGCACCACTCCTTTTTTACCAACTCGCGATCGCCCAACTTCAAATTGAGGTTTTACTAATAATATCGTCTCGCGAGGCTCGATTAAAAGTTGCCACAATGCAGGCAAAACTTTAGTTAAGGAAATAAATGATACATCAACGACGGCTAAATCAGCTGGTGCTGCATTGCCATATAATTCTTCTGGGGTGAGATGGCGTAAATTCGTCCGTTCCCGCAGTACGACACGCGGATCGTTACGCAAGCGCCACTCGACTTGTCCGTAACCGACATCGACACCGTAGACTTGTTTTGCACCCGCTTGCAACAAGCAATCGGTAAAGCCTCCCGTAGATATTCCCCCATCTAAACAAATTCTGTCTGTTACAGAAATAGTAAATTCAGCTAAAGCTTTGGCAAGTTTTTCTCCACCTCTAGACACATATGGCGATCGCGCTTTAATTTCAATTTTTGCGGTGGTTTCAATTTCCGTACCAGCTTTATCAATGACTTGCCGATTGACCATGACTTCCCCTGCCTGAATCAGCCGTTGTGCTTGCTGGCGCGAGGTACATAAATTTAATTCTACTAATAAAGTATCGAGTCGTTGTTTAGTCAAGGCAATTCACTCTTGCGGTAATATCAATTTCATAGCGCGATCGAGAATGACTTCGCGATCGACAATTTCTGCTAATGCTTCTGGTTCGTAAAGTCCTTCTGCTACTTCTAAAGAGGCATAATCAATTGCATCAGGATAAGCTTCTTCTAAAGCTACGTACAGTTCCTCTAATGTTAAATAATACCCTCCCGCTTTACGTCGCTTATTCTTTTTTTGGATAGCTCGTACCGAATTGCGAATTGATACTTCCCAGGAGGCGGTTGAGCGATTTTCAACTTGTTGCTTAATCAGATGTAACAGGAGAATAACAGCATAGCTGCCAATAGCACTAATTTTATCGTCGCGGCTCATTTCTTCTAATTCTTCAACAATCTCCAATGCTGCTGGGACATCACCTTTGAGCAGTAAATCTTTTAACTCTAGTAATTCTTCCATGACTAGCACCTCAAAATACATCCATCTCTATTCCGATTAATTCAGAGTATTATGCTAAATTTTCTATAACTCGAATCGCCACAGCGATCGCATTACCACCTGAATCTGCTTGCTGTTTTAATAATATCTCCTCACTACTCCTTCGCTGGGCAACAACAGTACAAATGCAAGCTGCGGCAAAGTTATAAACTCCCGCCATTTTAAACAGCGTACCGGATTCCATTTCATAGTTAAGTATATTCAACCGTCTATATTCTGCTGTAATTCCTTGTAGCGATCGCATTAAATGCGGATTGGCAGAATCGACTCGTTCCTGTCCTTCATAGAACGTATCCACCGAAGCTGTAATTCCTAAATGATACTCTACTCCTAACTCCCGTGCTGCCTGGACTAAAGCCACCGTGAGGAAAGGATCGGCAGCGGCGGGATATTCTACAGGTGCAATATCGTTGGCTGCACCCTGACGACACAAAGCCGCCTGACTGATGACAATACTTCCTGCTGGTACGTAATCTTGGATCGAACCGCAAGTTCCGATGCGAATAATTTGCCGAATTCCCAACTGCACTAACTCATTCACCACAATACTTAGGGAAGGCGCACCCATCCCACTTGTCGCCGCTAAAAGCGATCGCCCATTCGCTAAATTGCCGATATAACTATTTAAACCGCGATTTGCCGACAACAAGCGATCGCCCTGTAAATAAGTTTTGGCGATGAAATGCGATCGTTCGGGATCTCCCGACAACAGCGCTATTGTGGGGGGTACAGTACCCAAGTCGTCTCGCCCAAAACCCAAGTGATACAAACGCTTACTTGTCATAACTTACTATAAACCAGTATTTTTACCATCTCATCATCTTCGCGATCGTCACTAACCACGGGAAAACTAGCTAAATTTCCCTAGTTTTGCTATGGGCATTGTAGGAATCTCAAGGTTACGGTTGTACAGAATTTACTCTTACGGACAAGATCGTTCCTTTACATAAGCGAAACAGCATGAATTACGAAATAGAAACCGAAAATTTTCTTAAAGATTTAGAACGAGTTGCTCAAGTGAGGGTAGAAGTTGCTAACTATCTGGAACAGATGGCTGAAACGATCGAACTAGCAGAATTAGAAGGAAAAATCTCTTCTGGTGGACTTGGTTTAAATAGCCAGTTAGAAGACATAAAAGCGGTAGAAAATAATTTACGTCGAGGAGTATTTCGGCTTTTAGTTTTAGAGAATATGAAGCGAGATAAGACTACCTTTTGGAATGCTTTGATTGGCGAAAATTTATTATATAGCGATCTCAATTCATATACGGCTATCTTAACTATTTTACGTTATGGCAAGGAGAAGAAGGTTACAGTTTATTTTAACGATGACACGAAACCCGAACAATTAGATTTTCAACAATTCAAACAAACTTATACAATCGAACCTTCAGAAGCAAAGCAGTTAAAACAAGATGAGCAACAGATATTTCCTAATGTTAGCCATGCCTTAGTCGAATATCCTTTACCCTTATTAGAAAAAGGTATAGAAATTATTGATAGCCCTGGTTTAAATGATACGGAAGCTCGGTTAGAAGGAACTGGTTTTCCCGAATTTTTAGGTTCGTTAAATACATTTCTTACCAAAGAAAGAGCGATCGCGCAACTGCGACAAGCAAGAACTATAGCGCGTCAAGCTTATACTCGCACTCACGCAGCGATCGAGCGTCGTATTCCTTTATTAGCGCAAGATGTCGATCGATTAAAGCGCAAAATTAATTCTCTAGAACCGGAATTTAAAAAGTTAACTGGTATTCGCGATCGCTTTCAACAAGAAATTCGCAGTATGAGAGATATCCAAGCGAAAGAAATTGCCGATTCATTTCGTAACTATATCTTAAATCTAGGTAATACTTTTGAAACTGATTTTTTAAGCTATCAACCAGATTTAAAACTATTTGATTCTTTGAGCAAAAACAAGCATGATGCTTTCAATACAGTACTAAAAAAAGTATTTGAGCAGTATATTAACGATAAATTATCTAATTGGACGTTGAGTGCTGAAAAAAACTTAAATACAGCCTTTGCCCAACTTACCGTTAGCGCGGCTCGACATGGCGAATCTTATTCTCAAGTCACTGACGAAATAACCGAAAAAATTACCGAACAAAAGGTCGTAGCTAATTCTAATGGTACGGCTGAAAACAATAAGACACCTGCTTGGACAAAATGGGCAATGGGATTGTTTTCGCTTACTAGGGGTAACTTAGCTGGGATAGCGATGGCGGGTGCAGAGTTTGACTGGAAAAATATTTTATTTAACTATGTTGCTGTCATTGGTATTGATAATATTATTTTTGCTGTAAAAAGAATCTTTAGGGAACTATTAGAATTAGCATTAATTGGTTTAAACATGAATTTTTTGCAAGCAGATCGGGTACGTCAAGAATTAGTTAAAATGGCTGAGAAAGAATTAATTAAACATTTACCGCAGGTAGCTAGCGAACAATGGCTTGCTGTATATAACGGCGTGAAAGAATATTTTGATGCTTACGAACGAGAAGTAACTAAACGGATCGACGATGATATTATCTCTCGAAAATCTGAACTAGATAATCTAGTTCAGCAAAAAGAAACTTTTGAGGTAAATCGGGATGCAGAAATGCAACGTTTGCAAAAGCTAGATGGGGAAGTTGCGATGAAGTTACAACAGATAGAAGGCTTATTTCAAAAGTCGATCGCTTTAACATGAAGAAGTAGGAAGTAGATAATAGCAGGGGCATATCAATTAATATTTGTGTCACGCCGATAAAAGTCCAAGACAAGTTTACATAGAGTGTAGGCGATCGCGATTTAAATTAAACCAGTTTTAAGCCAGTAGGTTGATGTTTTCAATCTGAAATGGTAGCGAATCAAAATAAGTGCGATCGATAAATTTAGATCGGACAACAAGCACACAAATTACTTTGACAAAGCTTTCAAGCTAGCCTTTTCGATTTTTAAAGTTTTCTATACGTGCCGAATTTACAAATCATTTAGAACTGCTATACAACTCTCATACAATATGAAGCAGTTGCAGCACAGGCAACGTTCACAAATCAATTTGGATTGCTATAGAAGCAGAGACTACTATTTTAAATTGAGTACGTTAGCCGTAAGATCTATTCAAACCACAATTCAATTGATCGTTTCTTCTTAAAGTAAAAAAAATGCAAGTAATCCGATGTTGGATGCCGCAAACATAACTGGAACTAACCAACGTGCTACCCGATCGATCTTCAACGATCGCTCTTTCTATTTTTCTAAATCGAGCCGATGTTTGACTACAGTGTAAATAACTACTAAACAAATGAAAATATACACAATCAGAATAAATCCATTGATGAAAGTTAGATAAGCGACTTTTGGTAATTCTTCTGCAACTACTATATTGAAGGCGATCGCTGATAATAAAGAACTGGTAGCTATAACAGTATTAGATTCAAAAGACCTCGACCAAAATACCGTCCAGGAAAGTCCAATGATAAACAAGAGTGGAAGAATTATATTCCAAATGTATGGTTTAGAATAACGAAAAACATCAATTTCATACACAAATTCTGGAAGATATACTTCTTCAATATCTGATTTAATAGTTCTGACATTTGCCTGCTCCTCTCCGATTGTCCATCCCGCCAAAAAAGCATCTTGAGATTTGCCAGTTTTGGTCTTATCTACAGTGAAAATTATGTTTTTACTATCATCTAAGGTTGTGAGGATAATTTGAATTTTTTGACTATCAAAAGGAAATTCTTTCAGATCGAGTTCGTAATTAAATTGACCTGTAAACTTTTCCTTGTAAGATACAGTACCGTCAGGTTTTACCTTCAATTCTTTATAAGCTGCTTCTCGCTTGCCTTCAATATTCAAAAAACTTACATTAGGTGTCCAAATTTGCCCTGAGTTGTAAGTTTTATGTTTTCCTCCAGTCTGACTTGGATTAAAAGCTAGACGTTCATCTCTCCAATTCAAAAACAAGTAACCATCGAGTGTAAAAGACTCTTCTTGTTCATTGAAATCATCAAAATCGATCAAATACATCCCTACTGCAACTTCAGTAGATCGATCGAGCTTGGGTAGAGTCTGGGTTAATTGAATTGTAGTTTTTTTCTCAGAAGTTTCTTGAGCAATGACTTTGAGTTCATTAATAGGTAGACAAAAGGATAACAAAGCAGAAAAATAAACAAAATTTCTACGCATGTCTATTTACACAAAATAGTTCAACAAGTCTTGCAGAAAATCCAAGTTTAGCAATGATTTTAGCGACGATAAAAATCAGAGCCAAAATTAAGGTTGATAGAGTATCTCAATTTAAGCTTGTAGCTTCAGTATTCTTAGTAAAATAGGATTCAGCATCAACTTGGCAAGTTGATTTGTGAGGTTAAAGGGAAAACCTTTAACCTTTAACCTTTTACTGAGCTAGCAAACTGATTTCTTCATTGAGTTCGCTTTGCTCGATCGCTGCTTTCACAGATCCTTCAGCACCCAAGACAGCGATACTAAAATCACTGCCAGCTTTTTGTTTATAAAAGGCAAGATACCGCAAAGCCTCATCGGAGATCGACTTGAGATCTTGCATATTCAGGATCACACCTTTGACTCCATGAGCCTTCTCCAACTCTTCCTTAAAATATTTCAACATGCTTGGCTCTAGAGAACCAGCTAAATCGATCTTCGCTACCCCATCGCTGACTTCTATCAAGTCAGCATCGAAATCAACCCCAGCAGGCACTATTCTTACTCTGAACTTCATTTCATTTCGATCGGTTGGTAGTTCGATCGTTAACGCTTCAGGATCGAAATTAGTGTATTTGTGACCGTTGAGCCACACTTCTCCAATCCGAATGCTGCCAGGTGGTAGAATATCTGGCTGTACTCGCAAAATATTATCTGGGAAACCTCCAGGCATTGGCTTGAAGTAGAAATCCATTGGTTCCTGATTAATCAACAAGTTGATATAAATAGCTGCTAGGTAGCACAGCTCAAAAGAGTGATAACCAGCCATTGAGTGGCTGCCTTTACCGCGTTCCGTACCCAGTGCGTAGGGTTGTCCATTGGCTAAAACATTGAAATAGACCCCACCAGATTCGGTATCCAGAAACCAAGCGTTATAGAAGGCAGCACCTTCGCGGGCAAACCGAATGAAATCAGGGTCTTGATAGACACCAGCCATGATGTAGTAAGCCAGAATTCCTTGCTCTTGTTGCCACCAAGCCTTGCGATCGTGCCAGACGAGTCGATAGAACTTTTGACCTGGAGCTAATACTCTTTCTTCCATGTCATACCAGCCACCGCGCTGGCGATCGCAACCAACGCCAGGGATAACGTGACCGATCTTCTCAGCAAAATTTTTATATGTTTCTTTGGCATTGAGACTGTGCATCCGCGTCAAGTTCCAAGCAATTTTCAGGTTGTGACCCACAATTGCTCGGTTTTGCTGCACTGTATGGTAGTCTTTTGACCAGTCATCATTAAACTTCTCTTGGACGAAAGGACTAGCATCATAATCGGGAAAATGGGCAGCGATCGTGTCAAAGGTATACTCTAGGAAGTCGGCATATTCTGGTTCGCCAGTGGCTAACCAGAGATTGATTAAATAGGCGGGGGCGTGGTCGCCGACCGAGTTCCAATTCTTTTTAGCCCGATTGCGCCCAAGGGATTCACTATAGGGACTAAGGGTAATTGGATCGATGTGAGAATAGTAACCGCCTTTTTCACTTTTGTCTTTGAAAAATCGGTGAAATAGATTAACCGTTGCCTTGATGTCATCTTTAATTAAGCGATCGCCTGTGACTCGGTAAGTTTGCGTAGGACCTGCCAAGGCGTAAATCTGCTCGTAGCAGGGAATCGCGTCGTAGTCATCGCCGAATTCTGAGGCAAAGATTTTTTGCTCGCTGCCGTCCGCCTTAATATCAACAGCATGATACCAATAGCAAATACCCTCGCTTTCATCGCGGAAACGCATATGTTCGCGCAGATATTTCGTACCCTTTTCCGCAGCTTCCAGAAAACGATCTTCCCCAGTGAGTAAATAAGCAGAGGCAAAGCCATAAACTAGACGCGAGATCGTGTCCGTTTCTTGACGACCGGACTTTTGCTTATCTCCTGCGATGGTGAGGTTAGTACGGTATTCGGAGTAGTCAATTTCCCCGTCGCCAAACTCAGCTTCTAGATAGAAATCGGCTAACTGCCGCACCTGCTTAATCCACCAGTTTTGCGTTTCAAACAGGTATTCGTTCTCGCTACGACCCAGAAAAACAAGGTGATTGGCTGCAAAAGCGCAGTCGCCGTTTTCTCCATCTGGGTAAAAGATGCCATAAGCAAAGACAAATCGTCCTGGTACGAGCATTTCTCGCATTTGGGCAGTCGCATCGCGATACGCCTCTCCTAAGTTACGTACCAGTTCGCCAAAGGCAGTCGGGGCTAATTGAACGAGAAATTCTCGATTGTCGGAGGTTTTTAAGCTAAAGGTGTCTTTGGTCTTGTCAAACTGTGTTACATACCCAGCAATCAAGTCTGAGAAAGTAAAGTCTATTTTATTCATTGGATTTGCTTTAAATGTAGAGAAAGAATTAACAAAATTACTGAGAAATTAGTACAACAACACTACGACCTTGCACAAAGTAGGTGTTACTTGTTACCAGGGTTTCTTTGCCTGGTTCTGCAATGTCTAAGGGAGAATTCTGAGCGGTGTCTATAGCTCTATACCACTGCTTGCCTGCAACGGCAGGAATTTCAAACTCAAGTTCTTCCCAGTACATGTTGAGCATGACATGAATGTCTGCCTCTTCGTTGAAACCCCCTAAGGTAAATGCCAGAACGCGAGCGTTGGGATCGTTCCAACCAGGGCTGTATAACTGGCAACCATGCCAGGAGATGTCTGCTAAGCCACGCTGATTTACACTACCCGTGAAGTAACGGGAGCGATGTAAATTGGAATGGCGCAGGCGGAAGTCGATCGTTAACTTCCAGAATCGGAACAATTTGCTGTTTTTCTCAACCAGATTCCAATCAAACCAACCGAGTTCGTTATCCTGACAATAGGCGTTATTATTACCTTTTTGAGTCCGCCGAACTTCATCCCCCATCACAATCATCGGTACGCCTTGGGAAAGCAGGAGAATGGCGGCAAAGTTCTTAATCTGGCGATCGCGCAGATCTTCCACCCAGCGATCGCTCGTCTCACCCTCAACGCCACAATTCCAGCTCAAATTCTCATCAATGCCATCTCGATTACCTTCTCCATTTGCTTCGTTATGTTTCTGGTTGTACGAAACCAGATCGTTTAACGTGAAACCATCATGGGCAGTAATAAAATTCACGCTATTGATCGGCAAGTGTCCGTGATTTTGGTATAGGTCAGCACTACCAGCAATCCGAGCCGCAACAGCACCCA